>NZ_DAIPZB010000008.1:0-50416 GCF_036782435.1 Pinisolibacter sp.
TCTTCATGCACTCCTCGGCCATCTGGGCGTCGGTGCAGAAGATGTGGGCGTCGTCTTGGGTGAAGCCGCGCACCCGCATCAGCCCGTGCATGGCGCCCGATGCCTCGTAGCGATGGACGACGCCGAACTCGGCGAGACGCATCGGCAGCTCGCGGTAGGACTTCAGCCCGTGCTTGAAGATCTGCAGGTGGCCCGGGCAGTTCATCGGCTTCAGGGCGAAGACGCGCTTGTCCTCGGCCTCGTCGCCGGCCGACTGCACCGCGAACATGCTCTCGCGATACCAGCCCCAGTGACCCGAGGTCTCCCACAGCACCTTGTCGAGGATCTGCGGCGCGTTGACTTCGCTGTAGTCGTCGGCGAGGCGGCGGCGCATGTAGGAAGTCAGCGACTGGAACAGCGACCAGCCCTTGGCGTGCCAGAAGACGACGCCCGGCCCCTCCTCCTGGAAGTGGAAGAGATCCATCTCGCGGCCGAGCCGGCGATGGTCGCGCTTCTCCGCCTCCTCGAGCATGGTGAGGTAAGCGGCGAGATCCTTGTCGTTGGTCCAGGCGGTGCCGTAGATGCGCGACAGCATCGGATTTTTCGCGTCGCCGCGCCAATAGGCGCCGGCCACCTTCATCAGCTTGAAGGAGGTGCCGACGAGCCCGGTCGAGGGCAGATGCGGGCCGCGGCAGAGGTCGAACCACTGGCCCTGCTTGTAGATCTTGATCGGCTCGTCGCCCGGGATGGCGTCGATCAGCTCGACCTTGAAGGTCTCGCCCATCGCCGCGAAGCGACGCTTCGCCTCCTCGCGCGGCACCACCTCCTTGGTGAAGGCGGCGTTGCGGCCGATGATCTCGCGCATCTTGGCTTCGATCGCCGGCAGATCGTCGACGGTGAAGGGATGCGGGGCGCCCGCGGCGTCGACCCGGTAGAAGTCGTAGTAGAAGCCGTTCTCGATCGCCGGACCGATGGTCACCTGGGTGCCCGGGAACAGCTCCTGCACCGCCTCGGCCATGACGTGCGCGGCATCGTGGCGGATCAGCTCGAGCGCTTCCTTGCCGTCGTCCTTGGTGATGAAGCGCAGGCGCGAATCGCGGGTGATCGGATCGCCGAGATCCGTCTCGACGCCGTCGAGTTCCATGGCGAGGCATTTCTTGGCGAGCGACTTGGCGATCGAAGTGGCCACGTCGAGACCGGTCACACCGGCTTCGAACTCGCGTTTGGCGCCATCGGGAAAGGTGATCGAGATCATGCGTCTGCGCTCCTCGTGAGGCTCACTCCCGGCAACGACCCGGGTAAGCGAGGGGGGATGTGCGGTCGGGACCATACCGTCGGGCGTCGAAGACGACCGATGGTATTCCTGACGCGAATTTCTCAGGCCTCTGATGCGAATGAGAAATTCGCGTGTCTTCAAAGGCCGGGTGCACCAGCACCTCCGGCCTTTGGCATCAGTGCGACGACGTGATGTGTCGACCCGTCCAGCGACCGTAGCGCCACGGCATATACCAGTGGGAATCGCGAGGCAATTCCTCCGGGATCGGGTCCCATCCCGATGCCCCCCAGGGGTGACATCTCAGGATCCGGGCGAGCCCGATCCAGAACCCGGCCCACAGCCCATGGGTCTCGATCGCCTCCTCGGTATATTCCGAGCACGACGGGAAATAGCGGCAGGTGCGCCCCATGAAGGCCGAGAAGGTGTAGCGGTAGCCGCGCACCAGGGCGCGCGCGAGCATCACGTGCGGCCGTCTCCATTCCGCCAGGATCGGCTTGTGGACGCGCCCGCCCGTCGCCGCGCCGTCGGCGGCGGCGGAACGTTCGTCCTGTGCGTAGAAGCCGCGGGGGGCTGAACAGCGATTGCACATGCGCTTGGTTCGCGTCAGTTTTCTCGTCGAGACGAGGAACACATAAGTCATGTCGAGCCCGCCGACGACCCCCGCCCAACCTTCTGCGACATCGCACCCGACGACGCCGCACGCCATCGCGCGCCTCACCCATGCCGCCCACTTCGCCGGCCGCGCCCACAAGGCGCAGCAGAGGAAGGGCATCGACGCCGAGCCCTACGTCAATCACCTGCTCGAGGTCGCCGAACTCGTCGCCCATGCCGAGGTGCCCGGCGACTTCGAAGTGGTGATCGCCGCCCTCCTCCACGACACCGTCGAGGACACCGACGTGACCGAGGCGCAGCTGGTGGCCGAGTTCGGCCGGCGCGTTGCCGACCTCGTCATGGCGGTGACCGACGACAAGTCGCTGTCGAAGGACCGTCGCAAGTGGCTGCAGATCGAGCACGCGCCGCACCTCGACCACGACGCCAAGCTGATCAAGCTCGCCGACAAGACCTCGAACCTGCGCGCCCTCGTGCGCACCCCGCCGGTCGGCTGGACGCAGGAACGCCTGCTCCACTACGTCGTCTGGGCGAAGGCCGTGGTCGACGCCTGCGGGCCCGTCGATCCGCTGCTCGAGCGCCTCTTCCGCGAGGCCCATGCGGTGGCGGAAGCGGCTTACGGCCGTGTCGACGGCGAGCGTGAGGACATTCCGTGAGGACGCGAGGCGCGGCCGGCGAACGTAGGGTCTCAGCCCCCCGCTTCCGCCTTCTCGATCGCCGCGATGGTCGCGTCGTAGGGCAGCAGCGTCGAAGCGTGGCGGGCCTTGTAGTCGCGCACCGGCTCCAGATATTTCATGTCGGCGAAGCGGCCCTCGGGCGGCGCGCCGTTCTCCTTGAGCATGGCGCGCACCGCCTCGCGCGCCGCGCGGATCTCGCCGACGCTGGCGCCGACGACGTGGCGGGCGAGCACCGAGGCGGACGCCGTGCCGAGCGCGCAGGCCTTGACCTCGTGGGCGAAATCGGCGACCCGGTCGCCGTCCATCACCAGATCGACGGTGATCGACGAGCCGCACAGGCGCGAGTGCGCAGTGGCGCTTCCTTGCGGGTGGTCGAGCCGGCCGAGCCGCGGGATGTTGCCGGCGAGTTCGAGGATGTGCTTGTTGTAGACGTCGTCGATCATTCCGCTTTCACCGTCCCGTGACACGTCGCCCCCTGACGGATGCGTCCGCTTGCACTATATAGGACGGATCTGGGGGCGTCGCATGTTACCGTCACAACGCCGACCGACGTCGAACCCGGCGCGCCCACTGGGATCTCCAAGTCCGGTGATCCGCGACCAGAACGGAACCGTAGATTTGGAAGACGTGCTCGACCCACGGGAGAAATCATCGATGGACGCCATCGTCGACGCCGGTCGCGAGACGGGCAGCGCGAAGCTCGCGCCGCCGGCCCGCCCCACCCGCGAAGAGGCCGAAGCGGCGGTTCGCACCCTGCTCCTGTGGGCCGGCGACGATCCGAACCGCGAGGGTCTGATCGACACGCCGAAGCGCGTGATCAAGGCCTTCGAGGAACTCTATCGTGGCTACGGCGACGATCCGAGCGACGTGCTCGATCGCGTCTTCGAAGAGGTCGAGGGTTACGGCTCGATCGTCCTCGTCCGCGACATTCCCTTCTATTCGCACTGCGAGCACCACATGGTGCCCTTCGTCGGCAAGGCGCACATCGCCTACTACCCCTCCGCCGGGGTGGTCGGCCTGTCCAAGCTCGCCCGTCTCGTCGACGTCTACGCCCGTCGCCTCCAGACCCAGGAGAGCCTGACGGCGCAGATCATCAACGCCATCGACAACCATCTGAAACCGCGCGGCGTCGCGGTGCTGATCGACGCCGAGCACATGTGCATGTCGATGCGCGGCGTCCAGAAGTCCGGCGTCTCGACCATCACCACCGAGTTCACCGGCGTCTTCCGCGACGACCCGGCCGAACAGGCCCGTTTCATGATGATGGTCAAGGGCATGCGCTGAGACGCGCCACCCGTTCCGACGACGACGCCGGCCCCTCGCGAGGCCGGCGTTTTCTTTTTCGGCGGAGCCGGAACGGGTGACGGTTTCCCTCCGACGCGGGTCTCCTCCCGCGCCATCGCCGTTGACCGCCGACCCGCCCCGGCCTAACCATCCGCCATGACCGACATCACCCCGCTCTTCGCCGCCCTCCCCGATCACGACGCCCAGGAGATGGGCCGCATCCTGGCGCCGCGCTTCGACGCCGGCGGCCTGGTCACCGCGGTCGTGGTCGACGTGCGAACCCGCGACGTGGTGATGCTCGCCCACATGAACGCCGAAGCCCTGGCCGAGACCATCGAGACCGGCGTCGCCACCTATTGGAGCCGGTCACGCAAGAGCCTGTGGGTCAAGGGCGAGACCTCGGGCAACCGCCAGCTCGTCCGCCGCCTGCGTGTCGACTGCGATCAGGACGCGGTGCTGCTCGAGGTCGAGGTCGAAGGCCACGGCGCCTCCTGCCACCGCGGCTTCCATTCCTGCTTCTACCGCGCCGTGCCGGTGGGGACCGCTCTCACCCCCGAGACCCGCCTCGACTTCGTCGAGACCGACCCCGCCTTCGACCCCGAAACGGTCTACGGCTGCGGCCACGACCATTCGAAGGGCTGAACGCCGGGATCCCGGCGACGCGTGGCATCGACGCCGACCGTCAACCGTTCGTTCACCATGTCCGTGCGCCGGCACGAAAGTTCACATTTTATTCGATTCAATCGATTGAGAATGCCGTCCTGAGGCGAGATCCGGGAGGATCACATGCTCGAGGGCGTGACACGGCGCATCTTCGGCGCGAATGCGGTCGGACACGACGAGATCGGGGTCCGCGAGCGGTTGCGACGACCGAAGGTCGGCCTCGCGCTGGGGGGCGGCGCGGCGCGCGGCTGGGCGGCGATCGGCGTCGTCCGCCGGCTGCACGAGGCCGGCATCGTCCCCGATGTCGTCGCCGGCACCTCGATGGGCGCCGTCGTCGGCGCCTGCGACCTCGCCGGCCGGCTCGGCTGTCTCGAGACCTTCGCCCTCGAGCTCACCCCGCGCCGGGTGCTCTCCCTCCTCGACCTCCGATTCGGCGGCTCCGGCCTCATCGACGGCTCCCGCCTCGCCAACCTCCTCACCGAACGTCTCGGCGACATCCGTGTCGAAGACCTGAAGCGCCCCTTCACCGCGGTCGCCACCGAGCTCGCCACCGGCCACGAGATCTGGATGAACTCCGGCCGGTTGATCGAGGCACTGCGCGCCTCCTATGCCCTGCCCGGCGTCTTCGAACCGGTGCGGGTCGCCGGCCGCATCCTCGTCGACGGCGCCCTGGTCAATCCGGTGCCGGTCTCGGTGTGCCGGGCGCTCGGCGCCGAGCTGGTGATCGCGGTCAATCTGTCGACCGACACCTTCGCCCACGGCACCGTCGTCCAGACGCTGCGCGCCGAAGCCGCGGCGAACGACACTCGCCACGAGGGCCTCGCCGACCGCGTCGGCCGCGGCCTCTTCCGCCGCTTCTTCGACGGCGATGATGGTCGCCCCGGCCTCACCGGCGTGATGATGGAGAGTTTCAACATCATCCAGGACCGCATCACCCGCTCGCGCCTCGCCGGCGATCCGCCGGACGTCACCATCGCGCCGCGGCTGGGTCACATCGGCCTGTTCGATTTCCATCGCGCCGACGAGGCGATCGACATCGGCGCCACCGCCACCGATCGCGCCGTCGCCGACATCCGCTCGCTCGTGGCGGAGATGACCCGCTGACCTCCCCCTGGGGCGGCGCGGTCGCCGGCGGGGAACCGCCGACATGAAGAGACGCGCGCGGGTCTCCTCGCGCGCGTCTCCTCGTCGTCGCAATTCGCTCTTCGAAAAAGTACGCCCCTACAGGCACTTCTCGGAGACTTCGGAATCGGCGTCTCGGATCGATCCGCCACCCCGCCTCAGGTCGAAGCGATGTAGGCGCGCATCTCGGCCGCTTCACGTTCGGCCAGCTCGATGCGCCGCGCCACCACGTCGCCGATCGAGATGAGGCCGATCAAACGGTCCTCGCGCACCACCGGCATGTGGCGGAAGCGACCGGCGGTCATCCGACCAAGAACCTGATCGGTCGTCTCGGTTTCGTTGCAGGTCACGACCTTGGCGGACATGTAGTCCTCGGCCGCTTCGTCGAGCGCCTTGCCGCCGTGCGCGGCGAGCGCCCGCACGATGTCGCGCTCCGACAGGATGCCGGCGATGCGGCCGTGCGCATCGATCAGCACCACCGCGCCGATCTTGTGGGTGGCGAGGGTCTCGCAGACCTCACGCAGGGCCTGCTTCGGCCCCATGGTGACGACCTGGCGTCCCTTCTGCGAAAGAATGGCGGCGACAGTCATGGCGGATCCTCCCGAGATCTCGTGTTCGTCGTGGCTGTTCGACCGGTGCGGCGCCGACCTCGAGGATCGGATTCGTGTCATTCTGCCGCAGGCTCGATGGTCATGATGCTTCCACCCGACGGCATGCGCAAGCCGCCCGTGCGCCACCTCGACGAACCTACTAGGGACGAGTTTCGATCGCTCGCCCGACCGTCGATCCCGCCGGTCGCAGCGACGCGGTTCGACGCTCAGCTCCGCCACGGCCGCTCGAATTTCTCGTAGGCGAAGAAGCCGACGAGAAAACCGCCGAGATGCGCGGCCCAAGCGACCGTCCCTTCGCCGTCACCGCCGAAGGGCGCGGTGCCGACGACGACGAGGAGCAGGTTCATCGCCACCAGGGCGAGGATGAAACGCTGCACCCGCGGCAGTCTCAGCGCCGATCGAATCGACGGCAGCGGCTGCCACGCCGGCACGAAGATGAAGCGCAACGCTGCGCCGAAGACGCCGAAGACGACGCCCGAAGCGCCGATCATCGGCGCCTGCGACCCCCACTCGAAGACGAGGTGGGCCATCGCCCCGCCGACCGCCGACGTGAGCACGAGGACGAGGAAGCGCAGCGCCCCCAGCCGCAGCGCGACCGGTCGGCCGACCGCCGCCAACATCGCCGAATTGAAGAGGAGATGCGCCCAACCGCCGTGGAGGACGGCGTGGCTGACGAAGGTCCACACCACCGCCCCCCATCCCCCCGGATAGATCGGCCAATCGATGATCGGCAGATAGCGCGCCGGGATGAAGGCGAAGAGCAGCAGCACCTCGTCGTCGCTCTCGAGCGACAGGAAACTGCGTAGAACATGCACGGCGAGGAGGAGCCCGACGAGCCCGACCAGAACGCCCGGCAGGTCGAAGATCGGCTCTCTCGTGGCGCTCCGGCTGCGATTGTCCAAACCCGACCTCTCGTCCCTCTCGCCGGCGCCCGCTCCGGCGAAGCGTCCGACGCGCGCAGGGTGCCCGCACCGGCGGCCGAAGTCCACGTCTCGTTTCGGCGCGTCCGAGGCCGGCACGGAATTGGCATTTCTTGACGAAGAATGAAGACGCATCGCCCCTTTCGGTCCCATTTCGGCACGGTCTTTCCGACCGATGCCGCGACGAGCCCGGAAAAGCGGCGTCTCCACCAGCGCCCGATCACCGGGCGTGGACGTCCCGGAAGAGGCCGATCGTGCCGAAACGGGGCGCTCGATCAGGAACGAGAATGGGGCTCGGGGTCATGAAACATCCGTCGACACGTGAACTCTACGACTACTGGCAGCGGCTACGCGGTTCGCGCCCCGCCCCGGAGCGTACCGAGATCGAGCCCTCCGACATCCGCCGCATCCTCGGCGACACCTTCATCCTCGAGGTGGCGTCACGCGACGACTATCGCTTCCGTCTCGCCGGTACCCGGGTCTGCGCGCTCTACGGGCGCGAACTGAAGGGCAAGGACTTCCTCGCCTTCTGGAAAGGCAAGGACCGCGACGCGATCGCCACCCTGCTCGCCGCCGTCTCGCAGGACGCCGCCGCCGCCGTCGTCGGCATGAGCGGCCGTTCCGCCCACGACCGCGACCTCGCCTGCGAGATCCTCTTGTTGCCGATCCGCCAGAAGGGCGGCGGCTACACCCGCATCCTCGGCTCTCTCGCGCCGATGAGCGATCCCTATTGGATCGGCATCCACCCGATCCTGTCCCAGACGATCTCCAGCCTCCGCCTCATCTGGCCGGACGAACGCCCGACCTTCCTGCGGCGCGGCGACGACCTCGATATCGAAGCGATCCCCGTCGTCGATACCGCCCCGCCCGCCCCGCGCTCCGAGGCCACGCCGCGGCCCGGCGTTCCGGTCCGCCCGATCCCGCTCCATCCTTGGACGGGACACCCCAACCGCCGCGTCGGTCACCTCGTCGTTCTCGACGGTGGCAAAAACAACTGAACGCGAGGCGATGTTCCGTTCGGGCAACGTCCGATTAACCAACCCTCGTTAGTCTCGGGGACGAGTTGATGGTCCTCGAGGTTTCAGATGTCACTTGCCCGAAAGCCCCTCGTCGTCGCGCCGGCCAAAGCCGCCGATCGGCGTATGCACCAGCGGGTCAAGGTGAACCTCCTCGGCCGCTGCATGCTCGAGGACGGGCGTGAATTCACCTGTCAGGTGATCGACATGTCCCCCGGCGGCGCGGCGATGGTCGTGCCGGTGGTCGGACGCGTCGGCGAGCGCGTCGTCGCCTATGTCGACCACATCGGCCGCATCGAGGGCCGCCTCGTCCGTCTCATCGACGGCGGCTTCGCCATGAACATGACCATGTCGGCGAGGAAGCGCGACAAGCTCGCCGCCCAGCTCACCTGGCTCGCCAACCGCCACATCCTCAATCTGCCCGAAGATCGCCGCCACGAGCGCTTCGTGCCGCGCAATCCCTTCGCCAAACTCGTTCTGCCCGACGGCACCGAGCTGCGCTGCCGCATCCTCGACGTCTCGCCCTCCGGCGCCGCCGTCCAGATCGACCCGAAGCCCGCCGTCGGGACCCCGGTGTCGCTCGGCGTCATGCGCGGCCGCATCGTCCGCCGCTTCGACGAGGGCGTGGCCATCGAGTTCGCCATCGTCCACTCCAGCGAGACGCTGCAGTCCTATTTCTCCTGATCCTCTCGCCGACGAGAGCGCGACGGCCGGCCCATCGGGCCGGCCGTTCGCGTTCCCCCGAATTTCTGCGATCGCCGCAGAACTTCCCTAACCCTCTCCGGAAACGGTCGATCGGTCGCGGAAGCCGCAGCCTCCCGATCTTCCGGCACAAGCCATTGTTTTCGTGTGGCTTTCGGACCACGCCGGGGGATCGGTCGCATTCGATGCGAATTGTCGGAAAATTCGACTCGAAGTCGAACGGCTTCTTTGACCGCGGCGAAAGTCGCCTCTGTCAGATTGATCCCATCGACGGCGGAAGAAAGCCCCCTGTCACCCGCCGACCGAACCGCCGGTCCCCGTACCGGCCGGACAGAACGAGGATGGCATCCGTTTCGCGAACCCGGTCGCGTCCCCACCCTCCCCGTCCCCAGTGGATCGGGTTCGCAGAACAGGCCGGCGCCCTTGGCGCCGGCCTTGTTCGTTGTCGGTGCTCGCGGAGCGATCGAGATCGGCGAGGAAGCCTCAGACCGCCTTCAGTCCCTCGGCGAAGCGGCGGGCGTTGCGGACATAGACCTCGGCCGAGCCCGAGATCCGCGCCACCGCGTTCTCGTCGAGGGTGCGGATGACCTTGGCCGGCGATCCGACGATCAGCGAATTGTCCGGAAACTCCTTGCCCTCGGTGACCAGCGCCCCGGCGCCGACCAGCGAATTGGCGCCGATCCTGGCGCCGTTGAGGATGGTCGCGCCCATGCCGATCAGCGTGTTCGCGCCGATGGTGCAGCCGTGCAGCGTCACCTTGTGACCGATGGTGCAGCCCGGCCCGATGGTCAGCGGAAAGCCCATGTCGGTGTGCAGCACCGAGAGATCCTGGATGTTCGAGCGTTCGCCGATCTCGATCCACTCGTTGTCGCCCCGCAGCACCGCACCGAACCAGACGCTCGCGTCGCGCTTCAACCGCACCCGGCCGACGAGATCGGCGCTCGGCGCCACCCACCACGCCCCGTCGTCGGGGAATTCCGGCCGGATCCCGTCGAGTTCGAAGATCGCCATGTCGTCGCCTCCTCGCCGCGTCGTTCACCGAAGCGGCTTCGTCGCCCCCAAGAAGACGATCTCGATCGACCTTGGCAAGACCGACGGGAGACGGAGAGACCTGCTCAGCGCCGGCGGATGAGCTCGTCGAGACACTCCACCACCCGGCCCGAGGCGGTCTCCATCTCGGAATAGGCGCGAGCCGCCCCGACCCTGTCGCCCCCGGCGACGAGTTCGGCGACCAGGCGGCCGTTGACGTGCACCGCTTCGTGGATCGGCAACATCCGCACGAAGGCGGGATGGCGGCGGATCGCCTCGTCGGTGACCGCGTCGTACCACTTGCCGAGGCGGCAGTGGCGGTGATCGGAGAGTTCTTCCGGCTTCAGCGACTTCAGGCCGACCAACACCTCGGCGAGCCGCTTCTTCCACATGAAGTGATCCGATTTCGCCCGGTGCAGCACCAGATCGGGCACATCGTACGCTTCCGCATCGGTGAACTGCCGCTCGATCGTCGCCTCGCACGACCCCACCGCCACGATCACCTCCTCCGCATGTTCGGAGGCTTCGGAGGTGTGACGCTCGATGGCGAGAATGCCGGTGGAGAGCTCGCCCACCGCCGCGCTCTGCTCGCTGAGAAGACCGGCGATCTCGCGCATGCGACCCGCTCCGTCCTCCACCGCCGCCCGCACCGTGTCGATGCGCTCGCGCGCGCCGTCGGAGCGCGCCGCCGCGACCTCGACGAGGTCGCGCACCGAATGGATACTCTCGGTGAGTTCGGCGACATGTTGTTCGAGCCGCTGTATGCGGGCGCGGATGTCGTCCGTCGCCTTCTGGGTCTGGCCCGAGAGCGTCTTGACCTCCTGCGCCACCACCGCGAAGCCGCGTCCCGCCTCACCGGCGCGCGCCGCTTCGATGGTGGCGTTGAGCGCCAGGAGATTGGTCTGCTGCGCCAGGCCCTCGATGGTGGCGACGAAGGTGCCGATCTGCTCGGCCGCCACCTTCAGATGATCCGCCGCCGTATCCATGCGTTCGAACGACGAGCCGATGGCGAGGCTCGCGTCGGTCGCCGCCCGCGTCGCCTCCACCCCTTCCCGGGTCGCACGCGCCGCCTGATCCATCGACATCGACACCGCTTCCGCCGTCGACGCGATCTGGCCGATCGAAGCGGTGAGTTCCTCGACCCCCGCCGCCATGACCTGCGCCTGAGCCGAACTCTCGCGCACGCCGCCAGTGATCCGTGCCGTCGCCGCCATCGCCTCGCTCGCCTTCATCGACGAGGCGACCGCACTCTCCAGCATCGACCGATCCCGGGTCGCCAGTGCGGTGTCGAGGCTGCGGATCGCCTCCGTCACCATCGGCGGCAGACCGTTCGTCGGCACCTCGCGGCGCGCCGCCACCGCGGCCAGACCGGTCACCAACGCCATGACCTCGAAGGCGGGCGCATCCGGCTTTTCGACAGGGGTTTCGGCCTTGACGCGGGAAGAGAAGAACATGGCGACCTCGTGCTCGCGGGGACGCCTGAAATCTCAACGGACTATCTTAAGGCTTCCTGAACAAAAACGTTTCGGATTGGTTTCTTTACGGTGGTGGATTCATCTCCGAATCAGAAGACCCGGCGGTTCTTCACCGCCCTCCGGGCCTTCGTCGCCGGCTTCGGATCGGCCGCTGCGACCTTGCGTCACCCCACGCTCAGATCAGGCCCGCGCGCATCGCCAACGCGAACTGCACCACGACGATGCCGGAGCACAGGCTCCACCCGGTGGCGATGGCGGTGGAGGCGACCAGCCAGCCGACCGGACGGTTCTCGATCGTACGGCCGCGAATGGCGTTGCGCATGATGATGAAGGGGCCGGCGAAAGCGCACAGGAGGATGCCGGCGAGACCCTTGCCGATGGTCTCGAGATCGATGGCGAACCGCGCCGGTCGATCGGTCACCAGTTGGTAGAGCGAGGCGAGGACTCCGGCCGCCACGAAGCCGCAGGCCGCGGCATAGGCGGCGATGGCCAATTCGAACAACATGGCGAATGCCCCGAACCCGTTTACGCTTTCTTAACGAATAGCATGTCGCGCCCGCCGTCGCAGCACCTGCGTGGCTTCCGGCTTGCCAAGTCTGCCCTGATGGTTAATTCGGGACATCACCGCCAAACGGGGGGAATCGCATGTCGCTGCGGACCCTGGTCCTGATCGGCCTCGCCGCCGCCGCCGCCCTGGTCGCGGTGGCGATGTGGCGCGACGACGGCGCCGGACGGCCGGAGACCTCGCCCACTCCGGTGCGCATCGAACTCGGCGGCCGGCCGCTGACCATTCCCGCGAACGCCATCCGCTTCGCCGGCCAGCGCGTCGCCGGACCGCAGACCCGCGTCGACCTCGCCCTCTCCTGGCCCGAACTCGCAGGCCGCACCGAGGCGACCGCCGCCCGCTTCGACACACCCGACTACGCCCCCGACATCGTCCATCTGACGCTGCAGCCGCGCCGCGACGCCTGGGACAGCGCCACCCGCCTCGCGGCGGTCTATGCACGCTTCTTCATCGGCGATCCGCTCGAGGGACCCACCGGCCTCCAGGGCCGCCGTCTGTCGCCGAAATCGGGCTATGCCGACGAGATGATCTGGCTCGAGCCGGGTGCGGTGCGCCCCTTCGTCGCCCGCTGTTTCCCGCTGACCGCCGGAGAACCGCCGAAGATGTGCCTGCGCGACGTCGTCCACGGCAGTCTGATCGTCACCCTGCGCTTCCCCGTGACACTGCTGGAACGGTGGCGCGAGATCGACGGCGCCCTCGACGGCCGTCTCGCCGACTGGGGCGTGGAGGTGCGCTGAGCGACGGCGCCGCGTCGCCTCGCGGAACGACGAACGCCCCGGCCGTGGGCGACCGGGGCGTTCGGGGCAAGTCGGATACGGCGCCTCGCGGCGAAGATCACTCCTCGAGGTCCATCTCCAGGATGGCCATCTGCAGGTTCCACGAGATCTCACCGTCCTCCTCGTCGCGGTAGATCACCGCGACGAACTCGTCCTCGATGAACACCTCGGCCGAGTCCTTCTTCTTCGGGCGGGCGACGACCTTGATCGTGTCGAGGTCGAACTTGCGCCGGAGATAGGCCTGCAGCTTGGCGAGTTCGGTCTTGTCCAAGGGTGTCCTCCGATAACGGTTGGCGATCGACGGGCGATGCGTCCGCGACTGGGCGCGAACACCGGCTCGCGCCGCTTTTGACACGAAGCCGACCGTCGGTCAAAGCCGGATTTCCGCGATTTCACCACTCGCCCGGGACGCCGGGACACCTCGGGCGCCACCTCCTGCGGCGGTCGCCCGATCGAGGGTGGGACCCGCGAACTCCGGCGCGAAGCCGCGCTCGCGCGGCGCCGATCATACCGAGCCGACGAAGTTTCGACCTTTTCGAAACATCGTCGGCGAAGGCAAGCCCGAACGGGCGTCGGCCGGCCGGGCCGTGACGCTCATGAAACTCGGACGAGTCCGAATTTCATGAGCCCGTTATCACTCGTCGTCGAGCATCTGATCCATCGCCCGCGACGGCTCGGAACAGGTCGTGACCTCGCCGACCGGCTTGGCCGGCACGCCGGCCACCGTGGTGCGCGGCGGCACCGAATGCAGCACGACCGACCCGGCGGCGATGCGCGCGCAGGTGCCCACCTCGATGTTGCCGAGCACCTTGGCGCCCGCGCCGATGAGCACGCCGGCGCGGATCTTCGGATGGCGATCGCCGCATTCCTTGCCGGTGCCGCCGAGCGTGACGCCCTGCAGGATCGACACGTCGTCGTCGATCACCGCGGTGGCGCCGATGACGATGCCGGTGGCGTGGTCGAAGAACAGGCCGCGACCGAGCGGCACCTGCGGATGGATGTCGGTCTGGAACACCTCCGACGCCCGGCTCTGCAGGTAGAGCGCGAAGTCGCGCCGACCGTGCCGCCACAGCCAGTTGGCGAGGCGGTGCGTCTGGATGGCGTGGAAGCCCTTGAAGTAGAGGATCGGCTCGATCAGCCGCTCGCAGGCCGGATCGCGATCGTGGACCGCCTGGAGATCGACCCGGAAGACCTCGCCGAGCTGCGGCTCGTCGGCGAGCGCCTCCTCGTAGGTCTGGCGGATCAACGCCTCTTTGACGGTGGTGTGCCCGAGTCGCTCGGCGACGCGGTGGACGATCGCGTCCTCGAGCCGGTCGTGGTTGAGCACGGTCTCCCAGATGAAGCTGGCGAGGGCCGGCTCGGCCGCGGACATCGCCGCGGCTTCGTCGCGCACCCGGCTCCAGATCGGGTCGAATTCGGTGGTCACGGCCGAGGCGGCCTGGATGGTCTTGCCCATGAATCTCCTCCTCCTCCACGGGTTCAAGGCCCGGGACGATGGAGAACCAACATAGCGCGTTTCCGACGCTCGCCCAACGCCGCGTTCGAACGGGTTGACGAAATGGGAAACATCTCGCCCTTTTGTGACCTCTCGAGAGCCCTCCTTCGCCCCGGAGCCCGACATGTCCGACACCGCAGCCCCCCTCCCCGTCACCGTCCTGCCGACCCCGGACGAGCGCATCCGCGCCGAGGTGGAAGGGCCGATCGGCCGCCTGATCGTCGCCAATCCGGCGCGGCGCAACGCCGTCTCGCTCGACATGTGGAGGGCGATTCCCGCGGCGATCGCCGCCCTCGAGGCGCATCCCGACGTGCGGGTGATCGTGGTGCGCGGCGACGGCGATCTCGCCTTCGTCTCCGGCGCCGACATCTCCGAGTTCGCCACCGTGCGCAAGGACGCGGCCTCCGCCCGCGCCTACGAAGCCTCCAACGCCGAGGCCTTCTCCGCCGTCCGCCACGTCGCCGTGCCGACCATCGCCATGATCCGCGGCTTCTGTCTCGGCGGCGGCATGGGACTGGCGGTCGCCTGCGATCTGCGCGTCGCTTCGGACGATGCCGTCTTCGGCATCCCCGCCGCCCGCCTCGGCGTCGGCTATCCGCCCGACTGCATGGCCGACGTGGTCGCCGCCGTCGGCCCGCAGCGCGCCAAGGAGATGTTCTTCACCGCCAACCGCATGGCCGCGCAGGAGGCCCTCGACATCGGCCTCGTCACCGCCGTCCACACGGTCGAAGCGCTGGAGAACGAGGTGATCGATCTGGCGCTCGCCATCGCCCACAACGCCCCGCTGACCATCCGCGCCGCCAAGGCGGCGATCGACGCCGTCACCGCCGGCACGCTCGTCCGCGAGCGCGAGCGCCTCGTCACCCTCACCGACGCCTGCTTCGCCTCCGCCGATTTCGCCGAGGGCCGCACCGCCTTCCTGGAGAAACGCGAAGCGAAGTTCCACGGCGCCTGAGACCCGCCGCGGCGAGCCGGCACGCTCACGACCGGCGCGCCGCGGACTCTCGATCTCGAGAGCCGACGTCAAACGATTCTCGCGATTCGGTTTTCGCCGCCCGCCCGAACGCCGGTACGAGCAGAACGGCGACGACCACGATGAATCGGAATCTGAACTCGCGGATCCACCCGCAACCGATTCCACCGACTCACGAATTCGGCCGACTTCATGTGGCGAACCACGCGCGCCGGGACACCGCGGGCGCCATCTCGGCTTTTCGCCTCGAGCGATTCTCGCGACTCGCTAATTCGCCGCTCCCGATCCGAACCGCCGCCCGCCGGCGACGTCCGGGTGAATCACCGTCTTCACCGTCGGCGCCGAGCGATTCTCGCGACTCGGCTTTTCTCGCCCCTCACGGGCGTGCGGCGAGGAAGGCGAGGACGCCCTTCTTGTAGACCTTGTCGCCGACCGCCAGCATGTGGTCGCGGTCGGGGATCGGCAGGACCTCGGCCCCCGGAATGAGCGCCGCGAGGTCCTCCACCGACCCGGCGACGTCGTCGCGGGTACCGACCGCGATCAGCACCGGCATGTGGAGCTGCATGAGCCCGTCGGCCGGCACCGGCTGGCGCGAGCCGCGCATGCAGGCGGCGAGCGCCACGAGGTCCGATCCGGTCTGCTTGGCGAAGGCCCGGTAGGCCCGCCCCTTGGGCGACGTCACCTCCGCATCGCTCTCCGCCTCGAGCGCCGCGGCGATCGTCTCCTGGCCGGAAATCCCCTCGACCATGGCGTGGGCGAGCCCGCCGAAGATCGCCGAGCGCAGCCTCTCGGGATGGGCCACCGCCAGATGCCCGGTGATCCAGGCGCCCATCGAATAGCCCATGACGTCGGCGCGCTCGATGTGGAGATGATCCATCAGCCGCCGCACGTCCTCCGCCATGTGGGTGGCGGTGCCGTAGAGCGCCGGATCGTGCGGCCCCTCGGAGGCTCCGTGGCCGCGGACGTCGAGCGCGATCACCCGGTAGCCGGCCTCGACCAGCGTCGCCACCCAACCGGTCGTGACCCAGTTGACCTTCGAATTGGAGGCGAAGCCGTGGACGAGGACGATCGAGGTTCCGTCGCGCGGCCCCTCGTCGAGAAAGGCGATGCGGACGCCGTCGGAGAGGAAGCTGGACATGAGGCTCCGGGCTGCTGCTGGGGACCGAGAAAGCGAGACGATCTTCATGCCCCTTTCCTAGCCCATGTCGCGGCCGATCTGTACCGGCCCGTTCGGCCGATGGCGCGAGGTCACCCCGACCGAACTCGCCGCCGCTCGCGATGCCGCGGAGTGATCCGCCCGCCGATCGGGCGGGGTGATGCGAACCGGCATTTCATCCCTTTTCCCCACTACCCATCCCCGACCCCGCCGAGTATCTTCGCCGCGCCAACCGAGAAGCACGAGGAAAACCCATGGCGGACGCTGCCGTTCCCCATTTCGCCAACGACCACGGCATCGAAAAGATCCGGATCGGAGCCCGGGAATTCATGTGCGTCGGGGCGAAGCCGCCCTTCGATCACCCCCACGTCTTCCTCGACATGGGCGCCGGTGACGAGAAGCTCTGCCCCTATTGCGGCACCCTCTACGTCTACGACGCCTCTCTGAAGGCGGGCGCGGCCGAGCCGGCCGACGCCGTCTGGCACCCCGCCGCCGCCGAGTGAGCGAGCGCTCTCCACCTTCCCGCCACGCGGCGAACCGCAACGGTCGGCCATCATGGCGAACCATCACCTCATCGTCGCCGGCGGCGGGATCGGCGGTCTGACCGCCGCGCTGACGCTGGCGCGCACCGGCTGCCGCATCACGGTGCTGGAACAGGCGCCCGTTCTCGCCGAGGTCGGCGCCGGCATCCAGCTCTCCCCCAACGCCTCCCGCGTCCTCGTCGATCTCGGTCTGCGCGGTGCGCTGGCGCGCGGCGCCGTCACCCCACGCGAGATCCGTGTGCACTCGTCGCGCAGCGGCGGCGAAGTGGCGCGCACGCCGGTCGGCCTCGCCGTCGAAGCACGCTGGGGCGCTCCGTTCTGGGTGATCCATCGCGCCGATCTGCTCGCCGTCCTCGCCGAGGCGGTCGCCGCCGATCCGCGGATCGAGCTGGTACTCGACGCCCGCGTCCGCGACGCCAGCCCGACACCGGACTCGATCACCGTCCATGCCACCGTCGCCGGTGAGACGCGCGACTTCGGCGCCGACGGCCTCGTCGGCGCCGACGGCGTGCGCTCGCGCGTCCGCACCAAGCTGCGCGGCGGCCCGCCGGCGAAATACACCGGCCGCACCGCCTATCGCGCCACCGTGCCGATCGAGCGCGTCCCCGAAGACCTCCGCGAGGTGACTGGCATGTGGCTGTCGCCGCGCGCCCATCTCGTCCACTACCCGATCCGCGCCGGGCGCGAGTTCAACCTCGTCGCCGTGGTCGAGGACACATGGCAGGACGAGAGCTGGTCGGTCCCCGCCTCCAAGGCCGAATTCGCCACCCATTTCGGCCTGACCGGCCGATCGCGCTGGCCGGAGGCGGCACGCCGCCTGCTCGACCTGCCCGAGACCTGGACCAAATGGGCGCTGTGCGGCTTCGATGCCGACTTCGATTGGTCGTCCGGTGCCGTCACCCTGCTCGGCGACGCCGCGCACGCCACCCTGCCTTTCGCCGCCCAGGGCGGCGGCATGGCGATCGAGGACGCCGCGGTGCTCGCCCACGTGCTCGTGGGCGCCCCCAACCTGCCGGCCGCCTTCCGCGCCTACGAGACGCTGAGGAAGCCGCGCACCCGCGCCATCGTCGAACAGGCGGTGTCGAACGGCCGGCTCTATCACCTGCCCCACGGCCTCGCCCTCTTCCGCGACGCCGCCCTGAAGTGGGGCGTCGGCCATCAGCTTCTCGACCGCATGGACTGGATCTACCGCTGGCGCGTCGATCACCCGGAGTGAGCCGACGTCGCGCGCCTTTTCTCCCGCCCGCATGAGCGCTCGCCTTGAGGGTCGCATCGGTTTGATCTATTGACCGGCGAGGCGCGGTCCGTGGCGCCGGAGGAGGCGGGACGACATGGCAGACGACGAAGCGCCTCCGACCGTGAACGCCGACATCGTCACCGCCGGCATGGTGGTGATCGGCGACGAGATCCTCTCCGGCCGCACCAAGGACCGCAACATCGGCTTCGTCGCCGAGCAGCTGACCGCCATCGGCATAGATCTGAAGGAAGTGCGCGTCGTTCCCGACGACGAGGACATGATCGTCGAGGCGGTCCGCGCGCTGTCGGCGCGCTGGACCCACGTCTTCACCTCCGGCGGCATCGGCCCGACCCACGACGACATCACCGCCGACGCCGTCGCCAAGGCCTTCGAGGTCGGCATCGATCATCACCCGCGTGCGGTGGAGATCCTGAAGGCCCGCCTCGCCGGGCGCGCCGAGATCAACGAGGCGCGGCTCAGGATGGCGCGCATCCCCTTCGGCGCCGATCTGATCGAGACGGCCAACGGTATGCCCGGCTTCCGCCTCGGCAACGTCCACGTCATGGCCGGCGTGCCGGTGGTGCTCGAAGCGATGATGACCGAGGTCTGTCGCACCCTGAAGGGCGGCCGCCCGATGCTGTCGAAGACCCTCGACGCCGAACGCGGCGAGGGCCTCGTCGCCACCCCGCTCGCCGCCATCCAGAAGGCGCATCCGACGACGGTCATCGGCTCCTACCCCTATGAGCGCGACGGCCGCTACGCCACCAACATCGTCGTACGCGCCCGTGACACCGCCGCTCTCGACGCCGCCGTCGCGGACGTCGAAGCGATGATCGCCGAAGTTCGAGCCAAGTATCCGTGAGGTTTCCGATGACCGGTCCCCAGCCCAAGGCCTTTCCCGTTTCCTGGGATCAGTTCCACCGCGACGCCCGGGCGCTCGCTTGGCGGCTCTCCGGTCAGGGCCAGTGGCAGGCCATCGTCGCCATCACCCGCGGCGGGCTGGTGCCGGCGGCGATCGTGGCGCGCGAACTCGACATCCGCCTGATCGAGTCGATCTGCGTCGCCTCCTATCACGACTACACCAGCCAGGGTGAGCTGAAGGTGTTGAAGACGGTGCAGCCGCACCTGCTCGAACTGGGCGGCGGCGACGGCGCCGGCATCCTGATCATCGACGACCTCGTCGACACGGGTAAGACCGCCCGCGTCGTGCGCGAGATGATGCCGAAAGCCCATTTCGCCACCGTCTACGCCAAGCCGCAGGGCCGTCCGCTGGTCGACACTTTCGTCACCGAGGTGTCGCAGGACACCTGGATCTACTTCCCCTGGGACATGGGCTGGCAGTTCCAGCCGCCGATCCGTGAAGGCGGCGCCTGAGCCGTCGCCGACAACTCCGTCCGGCCCGTTCGACGCGGCGCCTTCCCATCCCCGAACTGACCGAGAGGCCCCCATGATCAACGGCGGCGACGACGACCGCGAACTCGAGAGCTGGGACGACGAACAGGAAGCCCATGCCGAAGCGATCCGCGAAATGGTGCTCGACTACCTCGACGAGAACGAGGTCGACGAGGGCACGGCCGTCTTCGGCCTGATCGAGATCGCCCTGTCGATCGCCATGTCGGGCTACGTCATGAGCGTCGACAAGCCCTCCGTCGGCGGCCTGCGCATGGCTCTCGACCGCCTCGGCAAGGATGTCGCCGACCTCGTCCGCGAAGCCAAGAAGGGCGCCGAGGACTTCCTCACCGAGACCAGGGCGGCGCTCGAGGCCGGCGACGAGGAGAAGTGACGAATCGAGGAGGGGCCGCCGATCACCGACCCCTCCTCGATCGGTTCGGCTCGGTCCGAACCGCGTCTCACATCACCTGCTTGCGGACGATCTCCTCGACCACCCGGTCGAACCCGTCCTTGCCGTCCGATGTTTCAGCCTTCTTCGCCGCGATCACCGCGTCGCGCTTTTCGACGAGGCGGGCGAGATCGCTCTGGAGTTTGCTGCGTTCCGTCGCCTTGGCGGCGATCGCCGCACCGAGTTTGTCGGCGGAGAGGGTCTGCAACTCGCTCGGCAGATCCTCGCGCTTCACCTTGTCGAGCGTGGTGCGCTTCGCCGTGACGTCGGCGACGAGATCGCCGTCGCCGGTGACGACGGTCCGCGCTTCCGGGGCGGCGGCACGCACGTTGTAGCTCGCCATGTCGGAAGCCGCGGTCGGCGCCGCCTTGGCCGCCATCTCGGTCTTGGCCCGGACCATCGCCTGCCGCTTCTGGTCGCCATAGGGAACGACGGTGCGGTTGAGCCGGAGCTGCAACTCGAGGATCTCCTGGTCGTAGGGCGTCCTGATCGTCACCACGCCGCCGGTCTGCGGGATCTTGACGTAGTCGCCGTGGCCGAGGCTGGCGATCGTCCGCCAGATCGTCTCGGTGTCCGGCGCTCCGCCGGCCTGCACCGCGTCGACGACGATGTGCTCGCGCTCGGCGATCTTCAGCGTGTCGGAGAAGGGCACGTCCTGGGAATAGTCCATGTGCGGCGGCGCGTCGCCGACCAGGAAGACGATGCGGCGGGTGTCCGGCGTCCTCGTCCAGTCGAGGCCGTTGACCGCCACCGACAGTGCCTCGTTGACCGATTCCGGCCAGTCGCCGCCGCCCTGGGCGCGATAGTCGAGGAGCTTGCCGTAGACGGCGTGGATGTCGGAGGAGAGATCGGTCTTCTCGGTGACGTAGACATCGCCGCGATCGCGATAGGCGACGAGACCGATGCGGATCTCGGCCTTCGGGTTGGCCTTGCGGATCTCGTCGGCGATGCCCCAGATCTTGCGCTTGGCGCCGTCGATGAGCCCGCCCATCGACCCGGTGGTGTCGAGGACGAAGGCGACCTCGATCCGAGAAGCCGGGGCGAGCAGCGCCTGCGTCGCCGCCGAGGTCGTGGCCGGGGCCACCGGCGCCCGCGGCGGGTCGTTGCTCCAGCCCGGACGCACCGCCGACACCAACAGCGCCGTCATCAGTCCGCTCACCAGGATCCACCGGTTCATCGTCGCCTCTCCCCTCTCACACCTCGGCCGCGCCTCGCGCCCTGCCGGATCGAACCCCATGTCCGCCGACCGGCGCACACCTTCGATCGCCCCGAACCTCCGACCCGATCGCGGTCGCCCTTCGACGCTTCCGTGGCGGAAGCGCGGCGAAAGCGGACCCATGTCGTGAAATGTCTCGCAGTTGCGAAGGACTTGGCCGGAGCGCGGGAAGGGGAAATCCACCGGTCTTGCGCGGCCCCGCGAGCCCGGGCGGGCGCGTTCCGTCCCGGCGCACCGGCCTTCCGCACCCCTGCCGTCACTGTGACCCGCAATATCTATTGGGCAATGCGGGAATGGGCGGGATTGAGCGGGCGCAAGTGGGATCGGGGGCGGAAAACCGGGGCGAAAGGCGGGGCGGCGGGAAAAATCGGCGAAGGCGGTTCAAATGGCACTCGAAACGGCTTCGAGCGTCGACGCGCAACGTCGGTCGGCATCAGCGGGCGGCGTCGTAGGCGCGCTGCATCTTCGCTCGTTCCTGTTCGAGAACCCGCTTCGTCATGATGGCGATCTTGCAATTGTTCATCTTGAATTCGTCGTAAGGATATTCCTTGCGACAGGCCGCATCGGTGCGAGCGATGAACTCCTCTGGCGTCGAAGAAGACGACGGCATGCCGAATATGGCGAGGCCGACGAGGAGAGCCACCACGATACCGATGAAGATCTTCATCACACTCACTCCAGCGACCCGCCGTGCCAGATCACCTGACCGAGGACGCGGACGGTGTCGGTGAGGTCCTCGGTCAGCTCTTCCGGCGGAAAGGCCGGGTTGTCGGAGCGTAGCAGGATCTGGCCGCGAAGTGTACGGTCGATGCGCTTCACGAGCAGGTTGTCGCCGACGACGAGAGCATAGATGCGGCCAGCGGCGAGGCGGCGATCGGCAGTGTCGACGACCAGGAGGTCGCGGTCGCGGATGGTCGGCTCCATCGAAGTGCCGGCGGCGCCGGCGAGGACGAGGTGGGCGGCCGGTCGGCCGAAGACGCGGCGGACCCAGTCCGCCGGCAGCACCAAGCGCTCCAACTCGTTGAAATCTGCGGTCGAACGGCCGTTTCCGGCCGAGAGCTGCACCGCGTAGTGGGGGATCGAGACCGTGTCCACCGATGCGGTCTGACCGACGATCGTCTGCAACGATGCCGGCAGCTTTCCGCTTTCACGGCCTGTCAGCGCCCAAGTGGGGTCGAAGCCGAGCGCATCGAGCGCCAACAGCTCCGCACTCTTGGGCAAATCTCCCCTCTCCCATCTCTGAATGGTGCTCAACGAGACAGAAACGCGAAGAGCTAGGTCGGACTGGGTCAGGCCCTGTGATTCGCGCCACTTCTTCAGCCTGTCCGAGAAAGTGGAGGTCGCTTCGCTCATTTTTCGCTTTTCCAGGACGTTCATGTCCCGAAATCGAGGTGCGTCCTAGTTCGAAAATAACACATATCTTTCAATGTGTTAAATATAACATATCGAACGCGGAGGGCTTCTCGTTCCAGGACGCTATTTTTGGCCTTGATAGGTTGTTTATGATGTGTCACTCATGAAGGCATGTCGAAGCGAACCAACACCTCAGACATCCCGAAGAGGGCCACCGAGCGCAAGGCTTGGATCCTCTTCCAGCTGAAGGTCCAGGGCAGCAGTTTCTCTGCCCTGGGCCGCGAGATCGGCGTGTCCTACCAGGCGGTGGCCTGGGCGGCGTCCGGGCGCCCGGCGTTCGAGGTCGAAAAGGCGATTTCCGCCAAGATCGGCGTGTCGCCGGTCGACCTCTTCCCCGAGCACTACGACGAGCAGGGGGAGCGCATTCCCCTTGCACGTACAACGCAACGCCAGCGTAGGCCGGGCGACGAGAATGGCAACGTCTATTCGCGCGAGGTGGCCTGACATGGCGACCCCGGCGCGTCCCGACGCCATTGCCGTCCTCGAGGAGCGCGCTCTCCGCGACGCCTTCGCCTCGGTCGTCGGCGACGCCGAAGTCTTCACCCGCCGCGCCGCGATCCTTCTCGCCGACATGTTCGGCGTCGGTCCGATGAGCATGGTCCTCAGGCTGGAACGAATGGGTCTGGTGCGCGAGGGGACGCTCGATTGGTTCCGGTCGAACGGCGGCATCACCGTGGATCATATCGACCGGGTGCGGCGTGAGACCGCCGCGGCGATCGTGCGACGGGGTGAATGACCATGTCCACCGCGCGCAAACCCATCGGCGACTGCGGCCCCGAGTTCGGCCGCCGCTTCGAGCGCGACCTCGCCGCCGCCGTCCGTCGGGACGGGCGCGAGGTTCCCCGCCGCTTCGCCGCCCGGATGATCGAGATCGGCCGCACGGCCGACCGCTTCGAGCGCGCCGACCTGATCCAGGCCGAGTGCGACCGCCTGCTCACCCTCTCCGACGAGGAGGTCGCCATGACCCCGATCTCGACCACCGGATCTTCGATCACCGACATCGCGCGGCAATACCCGAGCCACGGCCGACGGGCCGTGCGCCGCGCGATCGCGGAGGGAACGACACGCCCCGCTCCCTCCGCCCTCTTCACCGTCCTGCGCGACGCCCTCGAGGTGGCCGCGCTCTTCGCCTTCGTCGCCATGGTCGTGCTGTTGGCCGACGCGCTGGTGGGGAGGGGGTGATGCCGTCGGTCCTTCGGTTTCTCCTCCACCTCCGTCGGTCGGTCGGCCGCGTGCTGCTGTGGTTCATCGAGCCGGTCTGCTCCTCGCCCTGGTCGCGATCCGCAGCCATGCGGGGTTGGTGGCGGCGCGACGCTGTTCGCCAACGCCTGAACGAGGCTCACACCAATGCCTTCACTGTCGCCGCAGAGATGTTGTCGCCGGAAAAGGCGGAGCAGCTCCGGGGGCTGACGGAGGAAGCAATCGCCGGTCGATTGTCCGCGCAGGACCTAAGAGCATCCGTAGAAGCACTGTTCTCGCCTGCTTCGTCCGATCGAGAAGACGAGGTGCTTCCGTGAACACCTTCGTGCCCGCTGCTTCATTGGCAACGACGACGACTTCGAGAAATGCGAGCCGTTCTTGGAGGACGCGCCACGCGCCCGAGGACAGTCCATCCCAACTGCCGGTCGCATCGTCGATCGCGAGCCGCGCCAATGCCCCATCCGCCTCGGCGTCGAATTCGGTCGAGTACGGCGTCGCCGCGATCGCGTCCCACCGTGCGGTGAAGAGCGGGTGGAATCCCCATAGCAGCTCGAGAGTGCTCCACGGTCCGATGTCCGCGAAGTCCTCACGTACGGGGTCCGCCCCAAGGCGTTGCGCGACGTACCAGATCCAGATGTCCGCGAGATCCATCCCCATTCCTCCGACTCGGTTGGTTGCACTCCAAGTCTGAGGACACGCGTCACCTGCGTCGAGTGGTGAGTTGGCGGGGGCCACCCGCGTTACCTCCCTGACCTGCCCCGGGCGATCGCCCGACGATCCCCGGGGCCTTTTCAGGGGCCTTCGAACACTCTTTCGAACCGGCGTCCCATGATCCGCACCGACGATCCCCGACAGACCAGCCTGCTCGCCGCCTTCGAGGCGGTGGAGCAGCCGGACCATCCGGCGGACGGCAGCCTCGCCATGGCGCCGGAGGTGTGTGCGGCGCTCGCCCGGGCGATCAAGGACTGCCCGCTGTCGCGGGCCGAGATCGCGGCGCGGATGAGCGATCTCACCGGCGAGGCGATCTCCGAGCACATGCTCAACAAGTGGACCTCACGGTCGTCCGACGGCTGGCGCTTCCCGTTCGAATACGCCGCCGCCTTCGAGGTGGCGACCGGCAGTCAGGCGCTGCAGCTGCTGCTCGCCCGCAAGCGCGGCGCGCTGATCATGACGCCGAAGGACGGCCGCGACGCCGAAATCGGCCGGGCGCAGCGCGAGCTGAAGGAGGCGCAACGCCGCCTGCATGCGCTGCTCGGAGGTGGGCGATGAGTGATGACCGGGTCACGATCCGACAGATTGCCGAAGCGACATCGGTAACCGAGCGGTCAGCGAATAGGCGGGCCGAGCGCGAAACTTGGACATTCACTGTTGGCACCGGCAAGGGCGCCCCCCGCCTCTACGCCCCTGCCGACCTCCCCGGCGACGTCCGCGACGCGCTGGTGGCGCGGGCGCTCGGCTCGCGCGGCGACCTCGTCCCGGTGGAGCCGATCGACCCGCCGGCGCCGGTGGCGGAACCGCATCCCCAGAGCCTCGCCGAGCTGAAGGACTGGCAACGGACGATCATGAACGCCCGTCTCGCCCTGGTGCGCGAGGTCGCCCGTCTCGCCCGGCTCGGCGGCAAGATGCGGGCGATCGAGCAGGTGGTCGCGGCCGGCAACGCCGGGACGCTCGCCCCCGAGCTGCAACGGGCGGCCGACGCCGCCAACGCCAAGAAGGGGCATCGCGCGGCGCTGTCGTCGACCTCGCTGCGCCGCTGGCTCGACACCTTCGAAGCGGCCGGTGAGGATCGTCTGGCGCTCGCCCCGGAGCCCAGCCCTCGCGAGCAGCACCTGCCGCCGGCATGGCTCGCCGATTTCCTCGACTTCTACGCCATCCCGTCGAAGCCGTCGGTGGTGCGGGCGGCGGCGGAGCTGTCGAAGCATCGGCCCGAGGTGGCGCTGCCGCCGCTGCGGACGATCCAGCATCACGTCCACCGGATGCCGGCGATCGAACGGGCGCGGGGGCGGCTCGGACCGCGGGCGCTGCGGCAGATCCGCGCCTTCGTGCGGCGCGACGTCTCCGGCCTGTGGCCGACGGCGATCTACGTCACCGACGGCCACACCCACCATGCGATGGTCGCCCATCCGCTGACGGGAAAGCCGTTCCGGCCGGAGATCACCGCGACGATCGACGTGGTGACGCGGCGGCTCGTCGGCTGGTCGGTGGCGCTGGCCGAGGCCACCTGGGGCACGATCGACGCGCTGCGCCATGCCTTCACCACCTCGGGCGTTCCGGACATCTGGTACGTCGATCGCGGTTCCGGCTTCAACAATGCGGTCTTCGACGACGGGTTGATGGGGCTTCTCGCCCGTTTCGACGTCGAGAAACACACGTCGCTGCCGTATCGAAGCCAAGCGCGCGGGGTGATCGAGCGCTTCCACCAGACGTGGATCGAGGCGGCAAGGACCCAGATCGGCTACGTCGGCGTCGACATGGACGCGGAGGCGCGCAAGCGCATCGACAAGCGGGTCGCCGCCGACCTCGCCGAGCGCGCCGCCAGCCCGGCGCTCAAGTCATGGCCGGATTTCGTCGCATGGCTCCGCGACGAGGCGGCGGCCTACAACGACCGGCCGCACTCGTCGCTCGAGAAGATCATCGACCCGGCGACGGGGAAGCGCCGCAACCTCTCGCCGAACGAGGTGTGGCAGGGGTGGCTCGATCGCGGTTGGTCGCCCGACCTCGTCGAGGCCGACGACGCCGATTTTCGGCCGCAGGAGAAGCGACGGACGGCGCGGGGCGAGATCCAGCTCTTCACCAACCGCTATTTCGCGATCGAGCTCGAAGAGTTCCACGACTGCGACGTGCTGGTCGCCTACGACATCCACGACGCCTCGACGGTGTGGGTGTCGACGCTCGACCAGCGCCTGATCTGCGTCGCGACGTGGTTCGGCAACTCGGTCTCCTACTTCCCGCGCTCGGTGGTCGAGCAGGCGCACGAGAAGCGCGTCGAGAACCGGCTGAAGCGGGTCGAGCGCAAGCGTCTCGCCGTCGCCGAAGAGGGTCAGGCGCCGATGCTGCTCATCGCCTCGTCGCAGCCGGCGCCGACCGAGACCCCGGCCGAGCCGGTGGCGCCGCCGGTGCTGACGGTCATCGCCGCGACCGCGACCGAGCCGCCGGCGCCCGAGAAGCGGCCGAACTTCGGCGACGACGTCGACATGGCCCGGTGGCTTCTCGCTCACCCCGAGCAGATCAGCGGTCACGACGCCCGCTACCTCGTCGAACGGCTGCAATCGTCGATCTTCCGGCTGCGCCTCTCCGCCGACGGCATCGATCCGTCGGCGCTCGCCGGCCGGCTCAAACCCATCGCCTCACAGGAGATCGAAGCGTGAACAGGGATTTCGTCATGACCTCGAACGCGCAGGCGTTCCTCGAGGGGTTCGAGCGGCTCGACGCCCGCGCCGCGACCGAGAAGTGCTTCATGACCGTCGAGGGCGAGCCCGGTCGCGGCAAGACGACGGCGGCCGAATGGTTCGCCGTCCAGCACGACCTGCCGTTCATCCGCGCCAAGCGCGAGTGGTCGTCGCGCTGGTTGGTCGAGGACCTGCTCGACTGTCTCGCCTCGGCGCCCGATCGCACCTTCAAGGAGATGTACAGAGAGATCGTGCGGCGTCTGGCGCTGTGCAACGAAGCGGCGCGCAACGACGGACGGCCCTATGCGGTGATCGTCGACGAGGCCGACCACATCGTCCACTCGACCAAGATGATGGAGACGATCCGCGACATCACCGACGCGGTCGAGGTGCCTTTCATCCTGGTCGGCATGGGCCAGCTCTCCAAGGCGCTGACCCGTTACAAACAGATCTCGTCGCGCATCTCGGCGAAAGTGAGCTTCCACGCGCTGACCCTCGACGACACCCGCAAGCTCGTCGGCGGGCGGGCCGATGTCGAGGTTGCCGATGATCTCGTCCAGCACCTGCACAAGGCCGCCGGCGGCTACGCCCGCGAGATCGTCGAAGGCATCGGCTCGATCGAGCGGGTCGGCCGACGGCTCGGCCGCGCGGTGACCCTCGCCGACATGGACGGTCAGGTGTTGTTGCAGGACCGCGCCACCGGCAAAGCGATGACGGTGAGGGCGGCGTGATGGCGGGCGAGGGATCGCGCCAGATGGACGTCGCCCGGCTCCTGGAGCCGGGACCGTGCCTGACCCTCGACGAGATGGTCGGCCGAACCGACCATCCACGCCGCGCCGTCGCCGCCGCCTGCGCCGCCCTGGTGCGACGCGGCTGGGTCGACCGGCTGGAACAGGGATGTTTCACCCTATCGCCGGAGGGTCGGAGAGCGCTCGCGAGCGGAGAGACGATCACCAGTGGGCCGATCGGCCCCCTGACGGTCCGGGCGCGGCGGCCGAAGCGGCGCACCATCGCCGACAAGATGTGGACGGCGATCCGCATCGCCCGGAAGTTCGACCTCGGCCGGCTCGAAGAGATCGCCGGGGCGTCGATCGCCAATGCCCGTCGCTTCGTGGCGGCGCTCTCACGCGCCGGCTACCTCGCCGAGCTGCGCCGTCGACCGGGCGAAGCACCGACGTCGAACGGCTTCAAGCGCTGGGTGCTGATCGATGATCCCGGTCCGGCGACGCCGACGATCAAGGCCGACGGCCGGATCTGGGATCCCAACCGACGTGAGTTTCGAGGAGAAGCGAGATGAACCGCGGACCCGCCCCCGGCGGCGTGAAATTCGATCATGTGGCCAAGGCCCGCGCGGCCTGGGGAGATGATCTGCGCGACTTCGTGCAGGCGATCGCCGAGTCGGCTTCTCGGATCGGCCTGAAGGCGACCGGCCAGATCCTCGGCTACTCGCAGTCCGTGATCTCCCAGGTCATCTCCAACACCTATGCGAAGGGCAACCTCGACCGAGTCGAGCGGGCGGCGCGCGCCCACCTTCTCGGCGAGACGGTCCAATGCCCCGGCTACGCCCGGATCATCGGCGCCGACCGCTGCCGCGACCAGCAGAAGCGCCCGTTTTCATCGTCCAGCCCGATGGCGGCTCGGCTCCACGAGGCCTGCCGCACCTGCTCCAATCGCGAGGTGAAGTCATGAGTCCGACCACCCCCCGCCTGCTCCCATCCGCCGTGCTGCGCGAGATCCGCCGCATGCTCGAGGTGGAGATCGTCGCCCAGCCGGCGATCGGCACGATCGAGATCGCCCGCTCCGGAATTGTCCTCGCCATCGCGGCACTCGCCGACGTGGCGAGCGAGGTCGAGGTGCTGGAAGAGAGCCGCGACGTCGCCGATCGGCTGTGTCGCGAGCTGGCGATCGCCCGGGCCGAGATCGAGCGGCTCCAGCTGCAGCTCGTGGCCCGCGATCTCGTCGACGGGCCGAGAATGCGCGTCAGGGTGCCGCGGATCGGTCGTCCGTGTGAGATCGTCGACATCCGCAGCGCCCTGCCTGGGCAACAGGTCGGCCGGCAGATCGGGCCGGAAGGCGGTGCGGCATGACCGAACTCCCTGCCGACATCCTGATCACGGCGCTGGCCATTGCCGACGGCTCGTTCTCCTGCCTCGACGAAGTCGACGTTCAGGACATCGCCCGTGCGATCGCTGCCGAGCGCGAACGCTGTGCAGCCATTGCCGACGACTACGACCAAGCGCCCGGCGACGATACGCCGATGGGGCCGATCATGGTCGCGCAAGTCGCGATCGCCGGCGAGATCTCGCGTCGGATCCGCCATCCGGAAGGGGGTGCGGCATGAACGTCTCGCTCCGCGCCGTCATCGCCGCCGTCGAAGGCTACTGCGAGCTCGTCCCCGGCGCGCTCCAGGTCCCGACGCGCCCTCGCCACGTCGCCGATGCCCGCCATCTGGCGCAGGCGCTCTCCCGTCGGCTGACCTCGGCCACCGACAGTCAGATCGGCCGCGCCCTCGGCGGTCTCGATCACCGGGCGGTCGCCTATGGCGCCGAGAAGATCGAGCGGCTGTTGCCGAGCGAGCCGGGCCTGCGCGAGGCGGTCGACGTCATCACGGCGACGGTCACCAGCGTGGTCGAGCGCGATCTCCTGGCACCCACCATCGGCGCCGATCGCGACGTGCTCGAGGTCGCGCTCGCCGTCGCAGCGGGACGCATGCGCCCGACCGACATCGCCACCGCCGACATCGTCGCCATGGCGTGCTGCCTCGTCGGCCACGTCCGGGCGCTCGAAGCCGCCGACGAGGCAGCGGCGCGCGAGGCGGGCGGCGCCCTGATCGAGGCGGTCGGCGCCCTGGTCGCGGCTCGCGACACCCTTGCGAAAGCCGAACATACGCGCGGCGAGCGCGGCGCCCGCGATGCATTCGAGGCGACCTGGGATCGCCTCGCCCGTCTCCACAGCTCATTGAAGGACGCTTGAAATGACCGACCAGCACATCCCCGAGGGTGCCCAGGAACTCAACGGCGTCGCCTACATGACCGACCCCAAGGGCGCGCTCGTGCCGATCTCCGCGATCAAGGTGCAGGACCTGCTGATGGACGAGACCGTCCGCAAGCTGATCGGTGACGCCCGCCTCCTCGCCGGCCGGCTCGCGGCCTTCAAGGCCGAGTGCTTCTCCGAGTTGCGGGCGTTCAACGAGCTGCTCGATCAGGAGTACGACGCCAAGCGCGGCGGGCCGAAGGGCAACGTCACCTTCACCAGCTTCGACGGCCTGCTGAAGATCACCGTCCAGGTCGCCGACAACATCGTCTTCGGGCCGGAGCTTCAGGTCGCGAAGAAGATCATCGACGAGTGCCTCCTCGAATGGTCGGCCGACGGCCGCGACGAGATCCGCGCCATCGTCATGCGCGCCTTCAACGTCGATCGGGAGGGGCAGATCAACCGCGCCGAGCTGTTCGGTCTCCTCCGGCTCGAGATCACCGACCCGCGCTGGCAGCGGGCGATGCAGGCGATCCGCGACAGCATGCGCATCGCCGGAACCAAGGAATACGTGCGGTTCCACACCAAGGCTTCTCCCGAGGCCGAGTGGAAGCCGGTCTCCCTCGACATCGCCGCGCTGTGATGGAGGGGACCATGACCCACACCTACGCCTATTGCTTTCAGAGCGGCGAGATCGAGTTCGGGCCGAGGGTGCCGAACGGTGCTCTGCCGATCGTCGACGGCCCGGACGCCGACGTCCACCGCGTCGTCACCGCCAATGCCCGCCTCGCCTACGACAACGAGACGTGGCTCGTCCCCGGCATCCCCGAGGGCGAGGGCGAGGGCGACGAGAAGCTCGACGCGCTCTTCGCCTTCCGCGACCGCGTCTTCCGTTCGCTCGATGCCCTCTACGCCGAGGAGGGAGCCGATGGCTGACCCCGTCCGCCTCGCCCATACCGCCTACGCTCTCGTCGACGGCGATCGCCGGCCGGAGCCGGGCGACGTGATCACCGTCGCCCTGCGCGGCGCGGTGGCGATCGAGATCGTCGCGACGGTCGCCGCCTTCGAGACCGCCGACGACGGCGAGGAGGCGATCTTCGTCGACGACACGGGCGGCCGCTGGGCGCTATCGGTCGCCGCCGACCGCGAAAGGAGCGCCGCATGAGCGTCTTCCCGCCCACCGCGACCGACTTGGTGCCGGCTCTCACCGAGGCGCTCGACGCCGGACACGGCGTCGTCATGGTGCTGATCGAGTTCGACGGCGACGGCGACGGCGACGTCGCCGAGCGGCTCGCGCTGCGCACCACGCCGGTGTCGACACTGGCGTTGCACCAGATCGCGACCTTCCTGCTGGAGCAGACCATCGTGCGGGCCCGCGGCCTCGCCGATGGCTCGGGCGGGCGCGCCTTGCCTCATCTCGACGATGCCCTTCGATCTCTCCAGGCGGCCTTTGCCGCCCTGGACGATGCGCAGCCGGCTCCCCCGACCATCGGCCGAGCCTGAATTCCACCCACCCCATGAGGAGTACCACCATGGCCTCGCAGAAATCCCCAAACCCGATCGACGTCCACGTCGGATCCCGCGTCCGTCTGCGCCGCATGATGCTCGGCATGAGCCAGGACAAGCTCGGCGAGCACCTGGGCATCACGTTCCAGCAGATCCAGAAATACGAGAAGGGCACCAACCGGATCGGCGCCAGCCGGATGCAGGCGATCGCCCGGGTGTTGAAGGTGCCGGTCGCCTTCTTCTTCGAAGACGCGCCGGGCGTGACGCCGATCGCCGGCGACCAGGGCTTCGACCCGACCGCGACGTCCGTCCTCGTCGACTTCCTGTCGACGTCCGAGGGCGTGCGGCTCAACCGCGCCTTCATCCGCATCGCCGACCCGAAGCTGCGCCGCAAGGTGGTGGAGCTGGTGGCCGCGCTCGCCGGTGACGACGAGGACGAGGCGGAGCTGCGCCAAGCGGCCGAGTGACCAGACGGCGCGCCGGCCCGTGCGGCCGGCGGCCTTTTTCCGAGGGAGGTGAAAATGGCCATCGAAGCGTTGACCGCGGACGAATTCCTGCCCCCGACCGACCATCTCGAGCGGAGGGTCGGCTGATGGTCGCCTATTCGTTCAACCCGCGCTTCGAGGCCCCGATCCTCTCGGGAGCGAAGTCCGGCACGATCCGCGCGATCGGTCGCCGCCGCCATGCTCGCCCCGGTGAGACGCTCCAACTCTACGTCGGCCAGCGGACGCAGCACTGCCGGCTGCTGGGCAAGGCTTTCTGTAGCTCGGTCGATCCGATCCGGATCACCGTCATACATTGGCTGGGTCAGCCATCCCTCCGCACCGTGTATTTCGGCCGACAGGGGGAGATCTTCTCCCACTCCATCGGTGGGCGCATCGCCCTCGACGACTTTGCACGTGGCGATGGTTTCACGGACAGCGCGGAGATGGCTCGGTTCTGGTGGACGACCCACCGGGAGCTGATCGTCGACAGCGAGATCCTGTTCGACGGCGTGTGGGTCCGCTGGGCGCCGCTCGGAGGCCGTCATGCGGTGGATTGAGCGCTCCCTCCCGCCCGAGCCGGACGACCCGCCTCCGGCGCCGCGGCCTCCGCCGCCCGAGATCGAGCGCCTCGCCGCCGAGCGGGCGGCGCTCCTCCGGCAGATCCGCCCCCGACTGCGCACCCGTCGCCAGATGCGCATTCGCGAGCGGATCGCCGGCCTCACCCGGCAGATCCTCACCCTGACCACCGGAGGTGACGCATGACGATCTTCTCGCCGAACACTCCGCCGCCGGCCGACGGTCAGCGCGCCGTCCACATGCCACGCTGCGCCATGTGCTGCGGCTGGGACGGTGGCGACGACGATCTCGGCGTCTGCCTTTTCCGCGATCGAGAGACCCGGCGCGACGCCGTCGCCTGCCCGGATTTCGCGCTCATGCTTCGAACCTTCGGGAATGTCCGATGACCCGCGCCCTCCTCGCCAAGGTCCACATCGCCAAGAAGGACCTCGCCCTCTCCGACGAGAACTACCGGGCGATCCTCGTCCGGATCACCGGGCGCGAGTCCTCGGCCGATTGCTCCGAGCCCCAGCTCGTCGCGCTGCTCGCCGAGTTCCGGCGGCTCGGCTGGAAACCGAAGCCGGGCAAGGGCGGCTCGGGCTTCGACAAGCCGCACGTCCGGAAGATCTACGCGCTGTGGCGGGAGGCCGGCGTCGTCGGGGCGATCGACAACGCTTCGAAGGAGGCTCTCAGGGCCTTCGTCGCGCGCCAGACCGGCAAGGACGCGCCGGAATTCTGCTCGCCATCCGAGGCGAACAAGGTCTCCGAAGGGCTCAAGGCGATGATCCGGCGAGCGGAGGCGAGACGATGAGCGCCGTTCGCCATAGAATTGCTCCCCGCGAGAGCGGGGGGGCGCGTCATGGACGCCTACGTCGAGGGAATGCGGTCGATGCTGGAAACGGCATGGGATCGGGTGGCATCGGAGATTTCCGGCGCGGAGGAGACATTGGCGATCGCCCGAAGGCCGTGGATCGACGCCTTCGCCGAGGGGCGCGAGACGCGGCGCATCGAGCGGACATTGAGGGACAACTTGTTGCGCAGCCACTGGGATTGGCCGTGGCATCGCGAGTGGTTCGATCGATTTTCCGCCATGCGGGCTTGGCCGTGCCAATGGGGCTCGACGTCGAGGGCGGTCTATCGCCTCGAACGAGACTTCCCCGAGGCCGAGACCTCTCGCGAGCGCGAGGATCTGCGGCGCGCCGAAATCCAGGAGATCGAGGAGAATGCCATCCGTCTCCTGACCCAGACCATCTTCAAATTCGCTTTCACGGAGCGCGATCGGCAACAGCGAGACGACGCGAGATTTCTGTCGTACCTGCGCCGAATGGGCGGGTCTTTCGAGCTCCGGAGCGACGAGCCGGCTGCGATCGCCGAGTTGTTCGTGGATCCGCATCGAGATGCATTCGCAGCGCTCTACCCGTCGCTCGAAGCTCCGATGCCACCGTTCTTTCCCGGAGACTCGACGGACATCCGATTCATTCCGCGAAAGCTGAGGTCCGCGCCTCCATCTTGATCTTCCCGGCAAATCGGCCCATCGTGACCGTGCTTCGCAAAAAAGGCGAAGTCGGGTTTGGCGACCCGTCTGTCACAGGCGCCCGACGCGCCGTGCTCTCCACGAGCGCGTTTTTCTATGGTCGGGCGCAATGGGAGACCTTCGGGTCTGCCGTGTACCTGTGCACGGTTCGCCAACCCGTTGTTGCCCGGCCACCCCGTTTGGCGACGGACACCGGGCGTACCACAGGAGAGACCCATGACGACGTTGCTGACGTCGCGCGATCTCGTCGATCTGAACGACGGCGAGCTGCGCATTCCCGATCTCGTGCTGGCCGACCGGCTCGGCATGGCCGATCCGCACGATATTCGGCGCTTGATCCGCGCGAACCTCGCCGAGATCGAGAGCTTTGGACCGGTTTCCGGGCGGCGCCCGGAAACCTCCCCGAAGGGCGGTCGGCCCGGTACGGAATACCTCCTCACCGAGCCGCAGGCGATCTGCGTGGCGACCTTGTCGCGTGCGCCGCGGGCGGCGGACGTGCGAGCGGCGCTGATCGCCCTCTACATGGAGGTGCGCCACGGCGAGGCGTCGATCGCCGGCCGGCGGACTTCGATCGAGGTGTCGACCGACGAGTACATCGACCTGCTGCGCTCCAAGATCGCTCTGCTCGAGGGCTGGTCGCGGCCGAAGCCGAAACGGGTGGCCAATCGACCGCTCACCGAGGAGGAGAAGGCGGAGATCGTGCGGCTCGACGCCCAGGGCCTCACCAACGTCGAGATCGGCCGGCGGACGGGACGGGCGACGTCCACCGTCAGCATGATCCGCAACGCGGCACGCCGCCATGGATGAGCGCCCGATCGACCGCTTGGAGACGGCGGCTTCGGCCCTCGGCGCCGTCTGCGATCTGCTCTGCGCCGCAGGGCGGAACAATCTCAACGAGGTCTCGGCCGACCGGCTCGGAACCCTGCTCGATCTCCTGCGCCACGAGATCGAGGCGAGCACCGCCGCGCTCTTCGCCGAAGGCCGCTCGTCCGCGGCCTGACGATCCTGTCCCGGCCCTCTTTCGGGAGGGCCGGGCATGAGCCGACGCCGCCCGATCCCGGTGACCGACCACGCCGTACTCCGCTGGCTGGAGCGCGTCGAGGGGTTCGATGTCGAGGCCCTGCGCGCCGAGATCGGCCGCGCCGGCGCGGTCGGCGTCGAGCACGGCGCCGGTGTCGTGGTGGTGCCCGGCGGCAAACTGATCGTCTACGAAGGGCGCGTCGTCACCGTCTATCCGCGCGACGCATCGGAATCGCGGCCCGACCGCTACGCCTTCGCCGAGGCGATCGTCTCCCTACAGGGGATCACACCCGTCCGCAGACCGAAACGGAGGCGGCGGTCATGACGGTTCGCGCGCCCGCCCATGTCGCGCCTTATGTCGAGGCTCTCGGCGAGGCCCGCGCCGTCGCCTTCCTCATCGCCTTCGGCGGCGCGCCGGCCTATCTCGCCGAGCGGCCGGGCCGAGAAAACCGCATCGTCCCGGTGATCGGCGCCGACGGGCTCGCCGCCCTCGTCGCCGAGTTCGGCCCGCGCATCGACCGCGTTCCCGTCGCCAAGCCGTGGATCGCCGCCGTCTGGTCCGATCAGGGTCTGGCGGTGATCGAGATCGCCCGCCGGCTGCACACCACCGACAAGACGGTCCGCGGCTGGCTCAAGCCGCTGCGCGCCGATCGCGAGGCGCGGCGCGAGGCGATCGCCGCACAGAAGGCGCGGCAGGGCGATCTTATCGATTGGCTGGAAAACCGCTGAGGCGTCATCCCTCGCACCTCCGTGCGACGGGGAAAATGCTGCGATCACCGGCACTGTGAGCCGAGATCGACGCCGCCGCAAGATCCCGTCGAACACCCTTCGAAACCGGCGTCGGACGAGGTCCCTCATGTCCGACATCCGCGCCATCCAGTCCCGCCTCGCCGAACTCGGCTACGACCCCGGTCCGATCGACGGCGAGGACGGTGACCTCACCAAGGCGGCGGTGAAGCAGTTCCAGCGCGCCCGCGGCCTCGTCGCCGACGGCATCGTCGGGCCACTCACTCGGATGCAGCTGTGGCCGAACCGCGTCGCCGAGCTGGCGCCGGCCGCACCGGCTGAGATCCCGCCGTGGCTGAAGAACGCGCTCGCCGAGATCGGCGTCAAGGAGAAGGCCGGGCGCGACAGCAACGGCCGGATCATCGCTTATCGCATCCTCGGCAAGACCACCGACGACACGTCGACCGAAGACGGCTCTCGGCCGTGGTGCGGCGATTTCGTCTGCGCCATGCTCGAGACGGCTGGTGTCCGTAGTCCCCGCTCCGGTATGGCGCGGGCGATCGAGCACGATCCCAATTTCGTCCGCCTCGACGGCCCGGCGCTCGGCGCCATCGTCACCATGTGGCGGGGCTCGAAGTCGAGCGGTCTCGGCCACGTCTACGAATATGCGGGACAGACCGCCGACGGTCGCAACGTCGGCGTCGGCGGCAACCAGAACGATGAAGTCAGCGCGGCGGCCTACGGCACCTCTCGGCTGGTCGGCTACTGGTGGCCGAAGTCCGTCCCGCTGCCGAAGACCGGTCACGTCCCCGCCATCATCCGCCCCGGCGCGACCGCCGGTCGTGAAGTCTGACGAAAGGACCCGTCCCATGAAGGGCTATCGCACTCTCGCGCTCAATCTCGCCGCCGCCGCGCTCGGCGTCCTGATCGCCACCGACTGGACGTCGCTCGCCTCGCCGGCGACCGCCGGCCTCGTCGTCACCGGCCTCGGTGTCGCCAACACGGTGCTGCGCTTCTTCACCGACACGCCGGTCGGCAAGGCCGAGTGAGGTCATGGCCTGGGCCTCGGCGCTCTTCGCCGCCCTCGTCGACAAGTTCCTCGATCGCCTCGCCCGCCTCGTTCTCGACTGGCGGGCGGCGGAAAAGGCGCGAGACGATGCGAAGGGGCGGGCCCGAGCCGAGGCCGCGGCCGAGACACAGGACACGATCGGGGAGATCGCCGATGCTCAAGCCCGCACTGCTGCGGATCCTGGCGGCGACGATGGCGGCGGCCTCGCTCGCCGGCTGCGAGAGCGCGCGGACGCCGCCGAGCGCGGCGCTGACCGCGACCGCGGTTGAACCGTCCGTCCGCCGCGCCGAGATCGCTCGGCAGATCGCCCGGGTCTGTCCGGCGACGATGACGCCGGACGAGCTGCGCGCCGCCGCCGATCTCGTCGAACGCCACGCGGATGCGCTCGTCGTCGTCCGTCGCCTCGATCTCTTCGACCGCCAGTCGGCCGTGTGCCGCGGAGGTGCCCCGTGATCCGCATCGTCGCCGGCGCCATCGCCGCGGTCCTCCTCTTCGTCTTCGTGCTCACCGGTCTCGTCGCGCTCGGCGCCGCGACGTCGCTGCGGCCGAAACCGCGTGATCTCGCACCCGCCGGCGCGACGGCCGGCCGGCGGGTGTCCGTCGTCCTTCCGCCCTACCGCCAGCGCGCCGACCCGCTGGTTCGCGCCGCCGTCGCGCCGATCGGCGGGGAAACCGTGCCGGACGCCATCGCACAGTTGCAGACCACGGAAACCAGATGATGCCCGATCTGATGCCCTATTGGCCGGTGATCGGTCTTCTCACCCCTCTCGTCCTCGGCGCCGCCGGCTGGGCGATCCGCATGGGTCTCGCCTCCAAGAAGGATCTCGACGATCACGCGAAGGCGGAAGAGAAGGCGCGGCAGAGCGCCATCGAGACGCTGGCCGGTGACATCGGCCGCCGGCTCGACGAGATCGAGGCGAGCCAGGAGAAGGCTGCGCAGCGCACCATCGTGATCGAGACCGAGATCCGCCATCTGCCGTCGAGCGAGGACATCGCCGGCATCAAGCAGGAACTCGCCGGCTGGAAGGCCGGGGTCGCCGGCCTCGAACGCGAGATGCAGTCGATCTCGCGATCGGTGACGCGGATCGAATCCAGCTTGATGAAGGGGGTCGGCCGTGAGTGATTTCGTCGACGACATCGCCAAGTCCCGGCGCCTCGCCACGTTGCGCGTCCTCGAGGAGAACGAAGGTGCGGCGAACGAAAGCGTGCTGCGGCGCGCGCTGCATCTTCTCGGGTTCCGCGGTCGGCAGCAGACCGACGAAGCCTTGAAGGACGACGCCAGGATGCTGGAGGCCGCCGGTCTCGTCGACATCGACCATTACGACGGCCGCGTGAGAACCCTCGAGATCACCCGTCGCGGCCGATCTTTCCTGAAGCGCCACATCGATCCGGTGCCGGGCATCGAATATCCGGAGGATTGAGCCATGGGGCGCCTGTCGAAGGTCGACCGTCTGCCGCTCGAGATCCGCGACTGCATCGGCGAGCTGCGCCGCGACGGCCACACCATCGACGAGATCCTCGCCCATCTGCGCAGCCTCGGAGTCGACGCCGAACAGGTTTCGCGCACCGGGCTCGGTCGGGCGGTCAAGAAATGGGATGCGGTCGCCGCGCGCCTCCACGACAGCCGCTCGGCGGCCGAGGCGATCATGTCGCGCCTGGAGGATCCCGGCGCCGACGACCGCGTGGCGCGGCTCAACATCCAGATGCTCCATGCCTCGCTGATGGAGCTGATGCGCGGCGAAGACGGCGAACCCGCCCGCTTCGACCCGCAGGAGGCGATGTTCGTCTCGGCGACGATCAAGAACCTCGTCGGCGCGGCACGCGTCGACCAATCGCGGGCCATCGAGCTGAAGAAGCTGCTCGATGCCGAGCGGGCGAAGACCGAACGGGTGAAGGAGGCCGTCGAAACCGCGTCGAAGGCCGGCGTCACCGGCAATCTGATCGCCCATCTGCGCGCCGAACTCGGCATCGACAAGCCCGCGGCGGGCGCGCCATGAGCGCCCTGCCCGAAGAGAAGAGCTTCGCCGTCGGCCGTGCCATCTCGCGCGCCGAGTGGGAGGAGCTGCGCCGGCAATCGCTCTATGGCCTGCCGCCGGAACTGGCGGCGCTGCCGGCCGCCGATGTGCTGTTGCCCTACCAGAAGCGGGCGATCCGGACACGGCTCGCCTATTCGGTGACGTTCATCGAGAAGTCGCGCCGCACCGGCCTCACCTGGGCCTTCGCCCTCGACGCGGTGATGGTCTCCTCCGCCGAGCTGAAGGCCGGCGGCATGGACACGTGGTACATCGGCTACAACCTCGAGATGGCGCGCGAGTTCGTCGACGTGGTCGGCATGTGGGCGAAGCTCGTCGCCGGCGTCGCGGCCGAGGTCGGCGAATTCGTCTTCGACGACTACGATCCGAAGACGAAGGAGACCCGCCAGATCAAGGCGTTCCGCGTCGCCTTCGCCTCCGGCTTCGAGGTGGTGGCGCTGCCGTCGAAACCGCGCTCGCTGCGCGGCAAGGCCGGCTACGTCGTCATCGACGAGGCGGCATTCCACGACGATCTCGAGGAGTTGCTCAAGGCGGCGATCGCGTTGACCATATGGGGCGGCATGGTGGTGGTGATCTCCACCCACGACGGCCGCGCCAACGTCTTCAATCGCAAGATCGAGGACATCCGCGCCGGCCGGCTCAAATACGGGCTCGTCCGCATCGATTTCGACGACGCGCTGCGCGAAGGGCTCTATCAGCGCATCTGCCAGCGCACCGGCAAAGTGTGGTCGATCGAGACGGAGGCCGAGTGGCGTCAGGGCGTCGTCGACGACTACGGCGAGGCGGCCGACGAGGAGCTGTTCTGCATCCCGACCGACGGATCGGGGACGTGGATCCTGCCGACGGTGATCGACCACTGCATGAGCGCCGACGTCCCCGTCGTCCGATGGGAGATGCCGACCGAGTTCGCCGCCCAGCCGGAGGCGGTGCGCCGCGCCGTCTGCGAGGCGTGGCTGAAGGCCCATGTCGAACCGCTCTACGACCGCCTCGATCCGGAGCTGCGTTCGGCCTTCGGCATGGACTTCGGCCGCGTCGCCGACCTCTCGGTCTTCCACCCGGTCCAGATCGAGCCGTCGCTCTTCAAGCGGACGCCCTTCGTCGTCGAGATGCGCAACATCCCCTTCGACCAGCAGGAACAGGTGGTGTTCGCCCTCGCCGGGCGGCTGCCGCGCCTCGTCAAGGGGGCGATGGACGCCGGCGGCAACGGCGCCGCGCTGGCCGAGAAGACGGCGCAGAAGTTCGGCTTTTCCATCATCGAACAGGTGAAGTTCTCGGTCGACTGGTATCGGCTGAACATGCCGCCGTTCAAGCGGACGCTGGAGGCCGGCGGCATGTCGCTGCCGCGCGACGCCGACACCCGCGCCGACTATACGCTCGTCAAGATCGTCGACGGCGTAGCCCGTCTGCCGGCGACCCGCACGAGGGAAAAGGGCGAAGGCGCCCTCGGCTCGAAGACGAAGAAGCGCCACGGCGACGCCGCGATCGCCGGGGCCTTGGCGCACTTCGCGTCGGAGCAGCCTTGGGGCGAAGTTCGCCTCGACGTGCTCGACACGCCGCGGGACGAACCGTCGGCCCTGAAGGGCTTCGGTTTCGGTCTGTCGGTGCGCGAGGTGCTCGACGGCTTCATGGGGAGATGGTGGTGATGGCCGCTTCGAAGGATCTTCGAATGGAGGTCGCCTCGGTGGCGCGCGACCCTTGGATCGCCGCGTTCCAGTCGGTGCTGGCGCCCCAGGATCCGACCCTCGCCCAGGCATCGCACAAGGGCGTGGCCCTCTACGACGAGATCCGCCGCGATCCGCACGCCCATGCGGTGTTGCAGAAGCGCGCCCTCGAGGTGACGGCGCGGGAATGGCGGGTCGATCCGGCCTCCGACAAGCGAGTGGACCGGCGTGCCGCCGAGGCGGTCGAGACGGGGCTGAAGCGCATCGACTTCGACCGGCTCACCCGCGGTCTGCTCGGCGCGGTGCTCTACGGCTTTGCGGTCGCCGAGGCGATGTGGACCGTCGTCGACGGCCTGTGGCTGCCCGACAAGATCAAGGTACGGCGTCAGCGGCGCTTCCGCTTCACCGTCGACGGCGAGCTGCGGCTCCTCACCCGCGAGGCCGGGTTCGACGGCATCGCCGTCCCCGACCGGAAATTCATCGTCCACCGGTATTCGCTCGATCACACCGATGACGACCCCTACGGGCTCGGCCTCGGCTCGGTGCTGTTCTGGCCGGCGTGGTTCAAGCGTCAGGTGCTCGGTCATTGGCTGCGCGCCACCGAGCGCCACGCCGAACCGGATCTGACCCTCACCTACGAAGGCCAACACGACGCCGAGCTGGAGAAGAAGCTGCTGGCGGCGGCCGCGGAGCGCGCCGGCAACAAGGTGATGGCGCTGCCCGCCTCGGTCACGGCGGCACTGCTCGAGGCGAAGAACGCCGGGGGCGGCGAGCAACTCGGTGCGCTGTCGCGCTATCTCGACGAACTGATGAGCGAGGCGGTGCTCGGCGAGACACTGTCGACCAATGTCGGTGCGAGCGGCTCGCGCGCCCTCGGCGACGTCCACAACGAGGTCCGCCTCGCCATCGCCAAGGCCGATGCCGATCTTCTCTCTGCGACGATCAACGAAAGTCTCGTGAGGTGGATCGTCGACATCAATGCTCTCGGCGGCGCCTATCCGACGGTGTGGCGCGACTTCGCCGAGCCCGAGGACCTGAAGGCCCGCGCCGATCGCGACGTGGCGCTCGATCGCATGGGCTACCGGGCGAAATCGGTCGACCAGATCAACGAGACCTATGGCGGTGAGTGGGTCGATACCAGGGCCTCCGGCACACCGCCCGGCAGCGCCGAGGCGTCTTCGGCGCAGGCGGCGATCGCGGCGGCCTTCGCCGAGGCGGTCGTGGCCGATCCGCTGATGCCGCTCGTCGATCGGCTGGCCGGCGCGGCAGAGGCGCCGATCGACGAGATGATCGCGCGGATCCGCGCCGAGGCCGAGGCGGCGACCAATCTCGAGGACTTCGCCACGCGGCTGCTGATCCTCTCCGGCGACCTCGCGATCGACGATCTCGCCGGTGTCTTCGAACAAGCGTTGACCGTCGCCACCCTCGGCGGCATCACCTCGGTGGAGGTGTCGAACGATGGCGGTTGAGGGCTTCGGCCTGCCGTTCCAGGAAGCGATCGATCACTTTCGCCGTAAGGTGAACCTGCCGACCGAGCGCTTCGACGATCTCCTCGGCGCCGCGCACGCTCGCGCCTTCACCGTCGCCGGTGTCACCCGCGACGACATCCTCGCGACGTTTCGCGCCGAGATCGATCGGGCGCTGACGCAGGGCGGTGACCTCGCCTCCTTCCGTAAGGTGTTCGACGAGGTGGTCGACCGGACCGGCTGGAAGTTCAAGGCGCGGGGCCAGACCGAGGAGGAGCGCCGCGCCTGGCGCGCCGGCATCATCTTCAACACCAACGTCCGCACCGCCTACATGGCCGGCCGTTTCAGGCAGATGACCGACCCGGCGGTGACGAGGTTCCGGCCGTACTGGCGCTATCGCCACAACGACGTGCGCTTTCCCCGTCCGCTGCACGTGAAGTGGGACGGCACGGTGCTGCGCCACGACGATCCCTGGTGGAAGGTGCATTTCCCGCCGAACGGCTGGGGATGCCGGTGCGACGTCGAAACATTGAGCGCCCGCGATCTCGTCCGCCTCGGCAAGTCCGGTCCCGACGAGGCTCCGCTCGACGACGTCTATCCGGGCAAGGACCCGCGCACGGGCGCGGCCGAGATCCGTCATCCCGGCGTCGATCGCGGCTGGGACCACAACGTCGGCGAAGCGTCGATGGCGGGCACGGTGCCGCCGGAGCTGGCGTCGCCTCTGCCCGCTCATGGCGAGCCGGTGCGACGCCCGACGAAACTGCCGGATCTTCCCGCCCCGACCCCGGTCGCTCCCGATCGCCTGATGCCTCAGGGCCTGCCGGAGGAGGATTACGTCGCCGCCTTTCTCGCCGAGTTCGGTGCGACGCTCGATCGCCCGGCCGTCTTCCGCGACAGGTCGGGCGGCATCGTGACGGTGGACCGGAGCCTCTTCGAAGTGCGCGACGGCACGGTTCCGCCACCGCTGAAGGTCACCAAGTTCGGCCGCGAGGTCTATGTGCGCGAGTTGGCGCAGACGATCCTCGATCCCGACGAGATCTGGGTCGATTGGGCGGAAACGGCGACCGGCGTCGTCCTGCGCCGCTCGTACCTGCGGCGCATCCTGCTGCCGAAGGGGCGGTCGCTGTTCCTCCGCTTCCAGTGGACCAAGGCCGGCTGGACCGGCGTCACCGCCTTCCAGACGAACCCGCGCTATCTGGAGCAGTACCGGTCGGGAGCGTTGCTCTGGATCCGGAAATGACGAAGCGCCCCCAACCGGCCGAGAGCGCTTCCCCCTGGAGACTTTGAGATGCGGGCCGGGCACCCGATCTCCAGACGATGACGGAAACATAGGCGCGACGACGGCGAGGTGCAAGATGACCGGTGTCCTGATCGAGGTCGACGACGCGGCCGTGATCGATGCTCTGGCGCGGCTCGGCGCCGCCGGCGACAACCCGCACGGCTTTCTGGAGAACATCGGCGAGATCCTCCTGAAGTCGACCCGGGAGCGCTTCCGCACCGAGACCGATCCCGAGGGAAAACCCTGGGCACCGCTGAACCCGCTCTATGCGGCGGGAAAGAAGGCAGGGACCAAGATCCTCGAGGCATCCGGGCAACTCGCGTCCACCATCGTCTACCAGATAGCCGAGTCGGCGCTCGTCGTCGGCACCAACCGGCCACATGCCCGCGTCCACCAGTTCGGCGCCACCATCGTTCCCAAGAGCGGGGCGGCGCTGGTCTTCTCCATGGGTGGCGAGACGATCCGCGCCAAATCGGTGACGGTGCCGGCGCGACCTTTCCTCGGCGTCTCGACCGAGGATCGGGAAAGGATCGTCGAGTTCGCCGACGATTTCTTTGCGGACCTCGCAGGAGGCGCAGGGGGCGCGGCGCCAGGAAGATGAGTGGGAGCTAGGCGGAAGGGGGAGAGAGCCCGCGTACGGGCTTCGAAACCGCTTCTAAGATGCCATCGGACCTCGATCCGATCCCCACTGGTCGGATCGGCCGCAGGGAGATAGACTCCCGGCTGCTCCCCACATCGCGATTTCCACATCGATCGCACCCCCGTGCGACAGGATTTCATGGTTCCGACCTGCGACGGTCGGGCCATGACCAGACGCGCCCCCATCGACTTCGCCGAGGCGAAGCCCTTCGAGATCTTTCGCACCGGGACCCATCGGCCGATGGTCGGTGAGGCGATCTCCTTCGCCGAGGCCGATCTCGCGGCGATCGCCGCGGCCTACGATCCGGCCTTGTCGGAAGCCCCGATCGTCGTCGGTCACCCGGCGCTCGATGCGCCCGCCTACGGCTGGATCGGCGGCCTCGCGGTCGAGAAGGACCGGCTGCTGGCGTCGCCGATCCAGGTCGACGCCGCGTTCGCCGAGATGGTCCGCGCCGGGTCGTTCAAGAAAATCTCGGCGTCGTTCTATCGCCCCGACCAGACCGGAAACCCGAAGCCCGGGTCCTTCTACCTGCGGCACGTCGGGTTCCTCGGCGCTCAGCCGCCGGCGGTCAAGGGGCTGAAGCCGGTCGAGTTCGGCGACGACGATGCCTGCCTCACTCTCGAATTCGCCGATTGGTCGTCCGCCTCGGCGCTGCGCTCGGTCGGCCGGCTGATGCGCGGGCTGCGCGACTGGATCATCGGCAAGGACGGCGTCGACGCCGCCGATCGCGTGCTGCCCGATTGGGAAATCGAAAGCCTCGGCGAACGGATCGCCGAGATCTCGGCCGATGCGGGCGCGCCCGTCATCGCCTACGCCGATCGAAGCGAAGAGGACCGATCGATGACGACTGCCACCGAGCTCGAAGCGCGCCGCGCCGCGGTCGAACAACAGGAGCACGCGCTGGCGGAGCGCGCGCGCCAGCTCGATGCCCGGGCCGCCGAGTTCGCCGAGGCGCAAGCGACCCGGCGCCGGGCCGAGGACGCCTCGGTCCTCGACGCGCTGATCGCCGAAGGACGTCTGCCGGCGACGCTGCGGCCGATGGCCGATGCGCTCTTCGCGGCGACCGGTGATCTCGGCTCCGTCGATTTCGCCGAAGGAGACGGCGCCGTCGTCGCCACCGCGCCGCGCGAGCTGCTGACGCGTCTCCTGAAGGCGATCCCGCTGCCGGTCGCGCCGGGCGAGATCGCCGGCGGCGAGCCCGTCGACTTCGCCGATCCCGAAGCCGTGCGCGAGGCGATCGAGACCGAGATCTCCGAGGCCGCCGGCCGCGGCGAGACCATCACCGCCGCCCAGGCCGCGGCGCGCATCAAGGACCGTTGAGCCATGAACATCGTCAAGAGCTACGTCGCCTCGGCGCGTGTCGAGCACCGCCGTCTGGTCAAGTTCACCGCCGACGGCTCCGTCGCCCACGCGACCGCCGCGACCGATGCGGTGATCGGCGTCACCGACTGCCCCGGCGGCGCCGATGCCGACGCGCGGGTCGACGTCGTCCGTCTCGGCTTCGCCGACGTCGAGTTCGGCGGCGTGGTCGCCCGCGGCGCCGCCTTCACCGCCGGCGCGAACGGTACCGCCGTCGCCGCCGCTCCGGCCACCGGGGCGAACGCCTTCACCGCCGGCGTCGCCGAGGTGACCACGACCGCCGGCGACTTCATCCGCACGCTCGTCGCGCCCGGCGTGATCCAGGGCTGACCTCGTCCATCCGCCGCGAGGCGACAGGAGACCTTCCATGACCGGTACGCCGTTCCCCATCGATCCCGTCCTCACGGGTGTGGCTCTCGCCCACAAGAACGCCGCCATGGTCGCCGACCGGGTGTTGCCCTTCGCCTCCGCGCCGATCGACAAGAGCGAGTTCAAGTGGAACAAGTTCGACTTCGACGAGGCGATCACCGTCGACAGCGACGGCCGCGTCGGCCGCAAGAGCGCGCCGGACGAGGTCGAATACGGCATGACCGAGGCGACCGCCTCGACCGAGGATTTCGGCTTCGACGACCTGGTTCCGATCGACGACGTGACGAATGCTCCGAAGGGGTTCGATCCGCTCTCGTTCGCGACCGAGATGCTCACCGATCGGGTGCTGTTGGTGCGCGAGAAGCGCGTCGCCGGCATGGTCTTCGATCCGGCGACCTATCCGGCCGCCAACAAGCTGACGCTCTCCGGTACGTCGCAGTGGTCGGATCCCGACAGCGATCCCGCCGCGGCGATCGGCGACGCCGCCGATTCGATGGTGACCCGGCCGAACTGCATGGTCATCGGCCGTGGCGGTTGGTCGAAGCTGCGCCGTCATCCGAAGCTGCTCAAGGCGACGTCGATCTCCGGCACCGATCAGGGCGCGCTCAGCCTCGCCCAGGCGCAGGACGCGCTGGAGATCCCGGAGATCATCGTCGGTGAGGGATGGATCAACCTGCAGCGCCGCGGCCAGGCGCCTGTGCGCCAGCGTGTGTGGGGCAACCACGCCGCGCTGTTCTATCGGGCGCCGTCGATCGCCCCCAACGGCCGGGTGATGACCTTCGGCTGGACCCAGGCCTTCGGCACTCGTGTCGCCGGTCAGATCCCCGAACCCAAGATCGGCCTGCGCGGGTCGATCCGGGTTCGCTCCGGTCATTCGGTCAAGGAACTGATCTCGGCGCCGGAGGCCGGCTTCCTGTTCACCGACGTCGCCTGACGCGCGAGACGGGGCGAAAGGGGCCCCGGAAAGCGTCGAGGTGCGGCGGCCGTGATCGCCGCGCCCACCCCTCGCGCCGGCGGAAGTCCGGCGATCCTCCTCCCGTAAGAAAGCTGACGACATGGCCGAAACGAAACCCACCGATCCCGCGGGCAAGGCCGCCTCGACCGAGCCGAAGAAGGCGAAAGGGTGGAAGGCGACGCGGCCGATCGCCCACGACGGCAAGCGCTACGCGCCCGGCGACGTCATCGCCGCCGACGCCATCACCGAGGCGCAGGCCGCCGCGTTGACGGCGAGCGGCGCGGTCGAGGCGGTGTGAGGGTTCAGCGATGCCCTACTGCGCCCTCGCCGACCTGATCGATCGTGCCGGCGAGGCCGAGATCCTCCAGGTCGCCGACCGGGATATGGACGGCATCGCCGACCCGGCCGTGATCGACGCCGCCATCGGCTCGGCCGGCGATCAGATCGACGCCTATCTCGCCGGCCGGTTCGCCCTACCGCTCGTTCCGGTTCCGGCGATCGTCGTCACCTGGGCGGTGTCGATCGCCCGCTACCTGCTGCATCGCGACGGGGCGCCCGATCACGTCGTCCGCGACCAACGCGACGCCCTCGCCGCGCTCAAGGATGCCGCGGCCGGCCGGCTGTCGCTGCCGTCCGTCACCGGGGCCGTTCCGGCACCCGCTTCGACGAGCGGCATCGGTGTGGCGACCGACGGCACCGTCTTCACGTCCGACCGAATGGGGGGGTTCCTCTGATGCTTCTCGCAGCGGTGGCCGATCGACTGAAGAGCGCAGCGACGCCGCCGTTGACGTCGATCTCCGGCGGCGAGGATCTCGCGGCGCTGGCCGAGGGCACCGCCCCCGGCGATCACGCCGCCTTCGTGCTGCCGTTCTCGAAGGTGGCGAGCCCCAACGAGCGGATGAACGGACCGCCGCTTCAGACCCTGGCCATCACGTTTCTCGTCGCGGTCTGTGTCCGCCGCCACGGCGACGCCAAGGGCGAAGCGAGGATCGCTGCGACCGATGCGATCGACGCCGCGCTCGAGGGCGCGCTCCTCGGTTGGGTGCCGCCGGGCGACCACGACCCGGTGACCCTGGTGGGTGTGCGCTCCCAACCGGCGAAGAACGGCGTGCTCTGGCACGTCTCCACCTGGGCCACGGCCCGCACCATCGAGGGCTCGTCATGACCCGCAGCTTCATCCCGCCCGCCGAGGGCGGCTCCTATGTGTTCGATCCGGTGACGGGTGCCCTCGACCTGGTCGAGCGCGGTGGCACGGCGCCGTCGGCCGAGTCCGCGGTTCTGGTCGAGGGCGCGCTGGCGAGCGAACCCGCTGCGGCGACCGACGCCGCCCCCGCCGCCCCCGCCGCCCCCGCCGCCGGCGATGCCGACGCTTCCTCTCCCGTCAAGAAGATCCGGAAGGACTGATCCATGGCCGCGCGCAAGATGCAGAAGCTCGCCCTGCTGGCGAAGATCGAGACCACCTACGGCACCGACGCGACGCCGACCGGCGCCGCCAACGCCATGCTGGTGAAGAACGTCACCATCACGCCGCTGGAGGGCGAGGAGATCCAGCGCGATCTCGTCATGCCGTACTTCGGCTCGCTGGGTGTCATCCTCGCCGGCACCTACGGCAAGATCGACTTCGAAGTGGAGCTGGCCGGGTCCGGCACGGCCGGCACCGCGCCGTTCTGGGGTGTGCTGGCGCGGGCCTGCGCCATGTCGGAGACGGTGGTGGCCGCGACCTCGGTCACCTATGCGCCGGTCTCTGCCGGGCAGGAATCGGCCACCATCTGGTGGAATCTCGACGGGACGCGCCATGTGCTGCTCGGCGCCCGGGGGACCTTCTCGCTCTCGATGGATGCGCAGAAGATCCCGACCCTCAAGTTCACCCTCACCGGCCTGCTCGGCACGGTCACCGACGTCGCCCTGCCGGCGACCACCCTGCCGACGCCGCCGAAGCCGCTGCCGCCGTCGAAGACCAACACCCCGACCTTCAGCCTCCACAGCTACTCGGCCGTGGTCGAGGCCTTCTCGATCGATCTCGGCAACAAGGTCGAGCCGCGGCTGTTGATCGGCTCGGAATCGATCGAACACGTCGACCGGGCCGTCATCGGCTCGGCGACGGTCCAGGCCGATCAGGTCGCTGGTGTCGACTGGATGAGCAAGGCGACGGCGCGAACCCGCGCCGCGCTGGCGGTGACCCACGGGCTCACCGCCGGCAACATCATCCAGATCGCCGCCCCGGCGGTGGAGATCGGCAAGCCGACCCACGGTTCGTCGAACAACATCCTCAACGTCACCCTGCCGCTGGTCTTCTGTCCGTCGTCCGCCTCCGGCAACGACGAGCTGTCGATCGTGGTGAAGTGAGGGCGCGCCGATGTTCAAGATGACGGCCGAACACCTGTTCTGGGCGCCCGTGAAGGTCGCCGTGCCCGGCGAAGCCGCACCGGCGACTTTCGAGATGCGCTTCGAAGCGCTTTCGAGCGACGAGGCGATGGCCCTGTCGGAGGCGGCGATGGCCGCCGCCGGCCGGTCGCTCGAGGCGGGCGCGGACGAGGAGATGCGACAGATCCGTCGCATCTGTCGCGACTGGCGCGACGTCGTCGATGCCGGCGGTGCCGAGCTGCCTTTCTCCGAGGCCGCTCTCGACGAGGCCTGCCGCTGGGCGTGGGTCCGCACCGCGATCATCCGCGGCTATATCGAGGCGGTGACGGGGGCGCGGGCGGGAAACTGACCGCCGCCGGCCGGGCCTGGGCCTATGCCCGGACCGGCCGGGCCGATCCCGACCGGCTGGCGGCGATCGACGCGCGGACCGTGGCCGACTGCGCCGCTCTCGGCATCGTCATCCCGGCCGACCGGCCGCAGGACGACGGCACCGTCGAGGTCTGGGCCGTCAATTGGCCGGCGTTGGCGGTGTTCGTCGATCTCGCCGACCAGTGGGAGGTGGTCGGGGTGTGGACGCGGGCGATCCACATCGGGCTGCCGGTCGAGCGGGTCGAGACGATGATCCGCCGGCACCGCATCGCCGAGGACGAGGCCGACCGGGTGTTCTTCGACGTGCTGGAGCTGGCGGCCGTGGCGCTGCCGATCCTCAACGAGGTGACCGAATGACGCTGCAGCTCGGGGTCCGGCTCTCCCTCGACAAGGGCAACCTCGCCGCCGGGGCGCGGGAGGCGGCGCGCGACGTCTCGTCGATCGGCGAGGCGGCGACGCGGTCGACCCGGCCGATGACGACGCTCGCCGGCGAGATCGACCGCTCTCTCCGGTCGAGTGGCCGGCCCGCCGCCGTCGCCTCGGCCGACATCGCCGCCTATGGGGCGGAGCTCGATCGGCTCCAGGCGAAATACGACCCGCTGTTCGCGGCGACCCGGACGTACCAGCAGGAGCTCGCCGAGCTGCGCCGGGCTCACGAGGTCGGGGCGATCAGCGGGCAACTCCTGATCCAGCGCGAGGCGGAGCTGAAGCTCGCCTTCGAGCGGACGACGTCGGCCGCGGCGGCACGCGCGTCGGCGATGAAGCGGGGCGCCGAGCAGATCGTCGCCCGCCAGACCATCGTCCCCGACCGCGGCACCGATATCGCCGCCTACGGGGCGGAGCTCGATCGGCTCCAGGCGAAATACGACCCGCTGTTCGCGGCGACCC
>NZ_DAIPZB010000008.1:50516-112577 GCF_036782435.1 Pinisolibacter sp.
AGCGGACGACGTCGGCCGCGGCGGCACGCGCGTCGGCGATGAAGCGGGGCGCCGAACAGATCGTCGACCGCCAGACCATCGTCCCCGATCGCGGCGCCGACATCGCCGCCTACGGGAAGGAGATGGACGCCCTCAGGGCGAAGTATGTGCCGTTGTGGGCGGCCGGGCAGACGTACCGCCGGACGGTCGAGGACATCTCGCGGGCCGAGAAGGTCGGGGCGATCTCGGCGGCCGAAGCGACGGCGGCGCGCCAGCGCGCCCGGGCGGCGACGGCGGCGTCGGTCGAGGCACTGCGGGCGTCGAAATCCGGGCACGATGCCCATACCGCGTCGATGAAGCTCTCCGGCTTCCAAGCGACACAACTCTCCTACCAGCTCAACGACGTCTTCGTGTCGCTCGCATCGGGTCAGAACCCGATGATGGTGGCGATCCAGCAGGGGTCGCAGATCGGACAAATCTACGGGGGCATCGGCAATGCGATCCGGGCCGGCCTCGCGTGGTTGACACCGTTCCGGCTCGGGCTCGGTGCATTGGGCGGCCTCGGCCTCGTCGCCGCGAAATCGGCCCTCGATCACGCGTCGGCGATGCGCGAGGCGGACGTCGCGGCGCGCGGGCTCGGCCGCAACATCGGGACGACGGCCGGAGAGATCGAGACCATCGCCCGCGCCAACGCGACGGCCGGGGGCGTCTCGATCGACACGGCCCGCACCATGGCGGTCGAACTCACGCGGACCGGTCAGATCGGGACCGAGCACTTCGGCCGCATGATCCGGATGGGGCGCGATTTCGCCGCGACCATCGGCGTCGACGATACCGAGGCGGCGAAGCGGCTCGCCGAATTGATCGCCGATCCGGCGCGCGGTGCCGAAACATTGGCGAAGTCGATGCACCTCGTCGACGAGTCGACGGCCCGCGCCATCGCCCGCATGGTCGAACAGGGGAAAGTCGCCGAGGCACAAGGGGCTCTTCTCGACGCCTTGGCGAAGCGGGTCGTCTCCTACAAGGACGCACAGCCGTTCTGGCAGCGCTGGTTGGAAATGCCGGCTTGGTCGGCGAAGGGTGGCGTCGGGATCGGTGCGGCGATCGACGACGCGGTCGCCGGGTCACCGAGTTCGAAGCTCTCGTCGCTCGTCGAGCAGTACCGGTCGGTCCAACGAGCCTTGGCGGAGGGCAGACCGGTCGGCCCCCTCGGCATGGACGTCGGCCCTTGGCTCGAGAAGGCGGAATCGGAAATCGCCCGCCTCGAGCGGATGGTGGATCGAGCCGACCGGATCGCCGCGGGTAACGCGGCTTCGGCGCGCGGCGAGATGGCGACGTCTCGTGCCATCGCTGCGGCGGACCGCTCTCCGGTCAATGAGGAGGCCCGGCGACGGATTGGTCTGGAGACGAGCCTTGCGGCTCTCTCCAAGGCTGGGGAGAGCGCAACCGGGAAGGAGAAGGACAGGATCGCTCGGGCGACCGACGCTCAAACGCAGGCCCTCTCCACCTGGATCTCCGAACAGGAGCGGGCGGTCGAGCTGCAGCGCATCGACCTCGCTCTGATGGAGGCGCGCGATCCGGTGAGCCGGGCGGCGCTCGAACAGGAGCGGGTGCGGATCACCCTGCGCGGGCAGGAGGTGACGGCGGCGCAGGCCGCGGCGGCCGCCGAGCTCGCCTACGCGCGGGTCCTCGGCGAGACGGTGGTGGCGACCCGCACGTCGATCGCCGAGGCGACGGCCGACGCCGAGGCGCGCAACCGGGTCACCGCGCTGGTGGCGATGGGGGCACTCGCTTCGTCGGACGCCGCCCGCGAGATCCAGATCGAGGCGCGGACGCGCGAGCTGGTGGCGGCCGCGGCGCAGAAGGAAGGTGCCGAGAAGGAGCGCCTGCTCGGCCTCGCCCGCGAGTTGCGCGGCGCGATGATGGCGCAGGCCGAGGCCGAGAAGCGGGCGCGGGCGGTCGACGAGTTGCGGACAGGCGAGCACCGGCTGGAGACGTTGCGTACCGAAATCGCGCTGATCGGCCAGTCCGAGCCGGTGCGGGCGCGGGCGCTCGCCCTGCTCGAGGCGGAGCAGAAGATCCGCCGCGAAGGCCTCGGCGGTACCGACCTCGCGGACCGGATCCGCCGTCAGGCGGCGGCGACGGCGGAGGCGACGAGCGAGCTGGAACGGCAGCGGGCGGCGTGGGGCGAGGTGCAACAGACCGGCGGATCGGCGATCGACACGCTGGTCGAGGGGTTGCGGACCGGCAAGGACGTGTCGAAGCAGCTCGTCGACGATCTGTCCAAGGAGATGCTGAAGCTCACCGTCGCCAACCCGCTGAAGAACGGGATCATCGGACAGAACCTGCCGGAAATCGGCGACGTGGCGAAGACCCTGTTCGGCGGTCGCGGCGCCGCCGGCGCGGCGAGCGCCCTGCTGCCGCAGACGGTCGGCACGGCGACGATCACCGCCGGGACGGTGATGATCAACGGCTCGCTCGCCGGCGGTCTCGGCTCGACCGGGGCGGTGGCGCGGAGCGGCCTGCCGCCTCTGACGCTCGCCGGAGCGAACGACAACGGCACGGCGCGCATCGCCGGCGCTCGGGGGCTGATCGACCGCCGTCGCGGCTTCTCGGCCGAGCTCGCCGATCCGGCGGTGCGGTCCCGCCTCTTCGCCATGACGGAGGCCGAGGTCGGCGGACAGGGACCGCAGGCCCAGCAGGCTTTCATGGAGAGCGTCCTGAACCGGGCGTCCGCCCGCGGCATGTCGCTCGACCGGACACTCTCGGACCGGGCCTATTTCCCGTCGTCGACCTTCTCCGCCGCCGATCGGGCGATGGCCGATCCCCGCCTCGGCGTGAAGTACGACGACATGCTCGCCCGCGTCGGCGCCGGCTCGAACCTCGCGGGCTATGCGACCGGCAACGCCTCCGGCACCGTCGGCTTCGCCGGCGGACCGCAAACCTTCGCCGCCGGCGGCGAGCGCTATGGCATCGAAGGACCGGATCTCTCCTGGGCGCGGCAGCTGCAGAGCGCGTCGACCGATGCCTCGCAGTCGATCGCCGGCCTCGGCAGCGGCGCCGGCGACGCGGCGCGACTGCTGACCGGCTCGTCGGGGTCGATCGGACAGGCCGGCACGTCGCTGGCGACGTCGACGACCAATCTCGCGTCGGGCACCGAGGGTGCCTTCGGCACGCTGCTCGGTGGCCTCGGATCCGGCATCGACGGGCTCCTCGCCGGCTTCGCCGGGCTCGTCATCAAAGTGGCATCCGGCGGGGTCGGTGGCCTCGGCGGGCTGTTCTCCGGGCTCTTCGGCGGCGGCACCGCGGCGGTGGCGACGCCGACACTCGGCGGGCTCTATGCCGACGGCGGCTTCACCGGCCCAGGCGGTCGGGACGAACCGGCCGGCGTCGTCCATCGCGGCGAGTACGTGTTCGACGCCGAGGCGACATCGAAGATCGGCGTCGCCAATCTCGAGGCGATGCGGCGGGCGTCGCGGCGCGGCTACGCGGCGGGCGGCTGGGTGGGGGGCGAGACGGTCGCCCGCTCGCCGATCGCCGCCGCCCCGGCCACAGCGGCACCGGCCGGGGCCGCCGGCGGCGCGCCGACGGTCGTGGTGCCGATCTCGGTCAACAACCGGTCGGAGGGGGCGCGGGCCTCGGTGCGGGAGCGCCGGCGGGCCGGCGGCGGCAATGAATACGAGATCCTGATCGAGGACGTGGTCGGCCGCGTCGGGACGACCTATGGCCTGGCGCGCCCGCTGAGGAAGGGGTGACGATGACGGCGATCTGGCCCCTCGACCTGCCGCAAACCCCCGATCGAAACGGCTTCGAAGAGCGCCCGAAGCCGGTTCTGATCGCCTTCGGCACCGACAGCGGTCCGGGCAAGCGGCGGCCTCGCTCCTCGATCGACATGGATCTCGTCACCGCGGCCTTCACGGTCGACGTCGCCCAGTTGCCGCTGTTCCGCACCTTCCTGCGGGTCGACCTGGTCAAGGGCAGCTTGCCCTTCCTGTGGGCGGATCCGCGCGACGGTGTCACCTATCGCTGGTGGTTCGACGCCGAGGATCCCTATCGGGTGACCCCGAAGGCCGGTCCGCTGTGGCTTCTCTCCTGCAATCTGGAGCGGATGCCATGACCACTCAGGCCTTCCGCGACGCCGCCTATCCCGAAGCCGGCTCGACCGACGTCGTCCTCCTGCTCCTCCTCGAGCACGACGATCTCGACGCACCGATCCGGCTGACCAATGCGGCCGGGACCGAGGACACGACGTCGGGATCCTGGATCGTCACGGCGCTCGGCGAGACCTGGCTCGCGGCGGCGATCGAGGTCGACCTGCCGTCGGTGTCGGATCAGGCGCCGCGGGCCCGGCTGGTGATCCCCAACGTCGACCAGCGGATCGGCGAGGCGATCGACGGCATCTCGACGCCGGCGACGGTGACGATCTGGGCGGTGCTCGATTCGGACCCCGACACGATCGTCGGCGGGCCGCACGGCCATCTCATCCTGCGCGACGTCAGGGTCGACGCCATGACGGTCGAGGGCTCGCTGGAGCGCGCCGACCTGTCGCGCGAGACCTGGCCGCGCCAGTGGATCCGGCCCGGTCGCTATCTCGCGGCGATGCGGAGCATCGGCCGATGATCGCTCCGATCGACGCTCGCCGCTGGCTGCGGGTGCCCTTCCGCCTCGGTGGTCGCGACCCGGCGATCGGGCTGGACTGCTGGGGGCTCTATCGCGCCATCGTCGCCGAGGCCGCCGGCGTCGTGCTCGACGAACACGGCGGGCTCGGCGCCTATCCGGCGATCGCGCGCCGGCTGACGGACGAGGCGGCGGCGGCGGGCTGGCGGCGGATCGAGCCGGGGGCCGAGCGGCCGCTCGACCTCGTACTGATGACCGGCCTCGTGCGCGGCGGCGACGGTCGCACCCGATCGGCGCCGCTCCACGTCGGCTGCGTCGTGATGCCCGGCCTGATGATCGACACCGAGGAGACGACCGGCGTCATGGTCCGGGCCTTTCGCGACACCGCCCTCCGGCGGGCACTGCCGACGGTCACACCGCGGCTGCTCGGCCTCCACCGTCCCGCCGCGTTGGAGGGGCTCGCATGACGGCGCTCGACGCTCCGGAGATGATCCACATCCGCGTCGCCGTCGACGCCATCACCGGCGATTGGATCGACGTCACCTGTCCGGCGCGGTCGACGATCGCCGAGATCGTCGCGGCGATTCCTCTCGACCCGGCCCACGAGCCGCGGCGCGAGCTGCTCGAGGCGTGGCTCGGCGACCATCACGTGCCGCGCGACCGCTGGCACGTGGTGCGGCCGGCGACCTGGTCGCGTCTGCACCCGGTGACACTGGTGCTGCGGCTGCCGGTCGCCGGTGGCGGGCGCGGCGGGCAGAAGGCGCTCAGCATCGTCGCCGCTCTGGCGCTGATCACGCTCACCGCCTGGGTCGGCGGCGGCGGCATGGCCGGGCTGCTCGGCAGCGCCTTCAAGGCCGGGACGATGGGCGCCCGCCTGTTGGCGGCCGGCCTGTCGATCGGCGGGGCGCTGGCGCTGCAGGGGCTGCTCCGCCCCGACAACAAGCGGGAGAGCAAAGACCCGCTCGGCTTCGCTTCGGCCGGCAACGACTTCGAACCGGGGGCGTCGTTGCAGCGGGTGATCGGCCGCACCATGGTGGCGCCGCAGCTCGTCGTGCCGCCCTTCACCATGCTCAAACCCGGCGTCAGGAAGACCGGCGGCACCACCCGCTACGATCAGACGGTGACGGCGGTCTATGCGCTCGCCGGCCTCCACGACATCGACGAGGTCAGGCTCGGCTCGGTGGAGGCGTCGACGATCGCCGATCTCGAGGTCGAAATCCGCACCGACGACACACCGCTCACGCTGGTGACCGACACGCGGATCGAGGAGGCGGTCAACATCGAGTTGAGCGACTGGGAGGTCGACCCCGACGACCCGGACGGCGCGGTGCAGATTATCGGCACCGTCGCGCAGTCGGAACCCGATTGGCATCGCGTCGAAGGTAGAGACGGCGCCGACGCGCTGCGCCTCGAGTATGTACTGCCCGCCGGCCTCATCTACCGGGCGGCATCCGGCGCCACCTACGCAGCGGCCGTCGCTCTGCGCCACCGGATGCGGTTGCGCGGTTCGACCGGTTGGGGTGATTGGATCAACCTGCCTCAGCTCATGATCCGAGCGCTCGAGGGTAACGACGCGATCCGCCTCCAACTCGAAATCCGCTGGGTCGACGTCTATCCGGCGTCGGCCGGCAACCCGTGGCCGGTCGGCGGGGCCATCGGTACCAACCGCGACGTCAACAAGATCAAAGGCTGGGCGCTTCAGTGGGTGACCGCGGGCGTCTGGGAGAGCCCGCTTTCGAGCTATTTCGTCAATAATTCGGCGCCGGCCTATACTCAATGGGAATGGGAAAGCGACAGCCGGATCATCCTGTACCTGCTCGAGAGCCAATATCCCAAGGGCCGGTGGCAGGTCGAGACCAAGCGGTCGTGGGTGCTGAACTGGGCGAATTTTCAGCTGGCGAATTACCATTACGTCCGTAGCTCGGTCGATGTCGCCGACCTCTTCACCCCACCGATCGCGGCGATCGCCTCGGCCAACGCCAAGCTGGTGATGAACCCGAGCTACTTCTCGGACGCGATCTCGTTGATCTCGGTGCAGTCGGTGTACGACGAATACCCGATCGCCTCGGGATCCGACCCGGTGACGCTGATCGCCATCCGCGGCAAGAACCGCAGCCTCGAGACGTTGCGCGTCCTCGCCCAGGGCCTGTGCAGAACATGGACCGGCACGGGGTGGGCGCTCGGCCGGAGCCGCAACCCGGCCGACTGGTACCGCCACGTCCTGTGTGGGCCCGACACCGCGGTGCCGACCGCGACAGCGTTGATCGACGAGACCAATCTCGCCGATTGGGCGGAGTGGTGCGACGCCGAGGGACTGACCTGCGACATGGTGGTCAAGGGCAAGTCGGCGGAGGACACTCTACGCGCCATCGCCCTCACCGGTCGGGCCTCGCCCAACTTCGGCGCGCCGCGCCACTCGGTGGTGATCGACCGACCGCGATCGACACCGGTCGGCCTGATCTCCCAGCGCAACGCCGGCCGCTTCGAAACCCATAAGGCCTTCGGCGATCTGCCCCATGCGCTGAGAGTGACGATCATCGACGAAGTCGAGGACTACAAGCCGCGCGAAATCCTGGTCTATGCACCGGGCTATGCCTCCACCGCCGGCGGTGGCCTTCTCGAGGCGACGGTCTTCGAAGCGATCAGCTACGAGGGGATCCAGACCGAGGCACAGGCGCGGGCGCGGGCCGCACTCGACTACGGCTGGCGCATCCACCGCTCGGCGCTGCACTCCTGCACGATGGACATCGAGCATCTCGAATTCGAGCGCGGCTCGCTCGTGCTGTGGGAGACCGACATCCTCGGTCGGCTCGGCGGGCGGGGGCGCATCCGCTCGCTCACCCTCGACGACAGCAACCGCATCATCACGATCACCCTCGACGATGCGGCCGACTACGGCGAGGCTAATTCGGACCTCACCACCATCGTCGACCTCACGGCGATCGCCGACCTGACCGAACCGCGCGGCGCGCCGGGCTGCGTCATCCGCTGCGACGACGGCACCCTCGTCACCGCCGAGGTCGAGGGTGCCGCCGACGGCTCGACCGTCCTCACCCTCGCCGCCCCCCTGCCGATGCCGATGTCCGGCACGCGCGAGCTGATCGGCGAGGGCACGCTGGTGGTCACCGGGGCGCTCGTTCGCGTCGGCCGCGAGGTGCTGATCTGGGAGATCGCACCGGCCGAGGACCTCACGGCGCGCATCACCGCCGTCGACTACGCCGCCACCGAACTCTACGGAGCCTGACCGATGACGACCCCGACCACCCAGACGATCGACGTCACCTCGTCCGGCGGCAAGGCCGGCGCCAACTTCCTGCCGGCGGTCAAGGCCCACGTCGAGAACCTGCACGGCCGCGCACCGCTGCTCCTGACGTCGGTCGGCGGCACCGCGTCGGCGGTGACGGCGACGGCGTCGCCGGTGCCGCCGGCACTGATCGACGGTATGCGGTTCCTGCTCGTGCCGACGGTGTCGATCATTCCCGGCGCCACCCTCGTCATCGGCGCTTTCGCCGCCGGCTACATTCTGGACGCGGCGGGAGCCTATCTCACCTTGCCGATCGCCGCCGGATCGGTCTGCGAGTTGGTGCGCCTCGACGGCAATTATCGTCTGATCGCCGGAGGAGCGACCGCGACCGCGCCGGAGATCCTCGCCGAGATTCAGGCTGCCGCGGTGAGCGTCGCCGCCGTCTCGGTGCCGGCGCTGCCCCACGTCCTCGACGGGCTCCCCCCTGTCGCCCTGTTCTCGGCGCCATCAGGGGCGATGATGTCGGGCGGGGCCTATTGCACCGTCGGCGACCTTCTCACCTTCTCGACCGCGCCGAAGCGGGTGATCGGGCCGACCGGCACGCTCGACACGGTCGGCGCGAATTCACCGGCGTGGGACTGGTCGTCGGGACGGCGTCGATTGGTTGTCGAAGCGGTAGCGGCGACGAAGTACGGCCCCTATTCGGAGTCCCTGTCCAACGCCGCCTGGAACAAAATCGGGGTCACCACGGGATCGGCGATCGCCGGCCCGGACGGGGTGGCCGGGCTTACGCCGTTCATCGAAGACAGCTCGGATGGCCCACATCGTCTCGCTGTCGGGAACGTCGGGGCGACCGTGGCGGCGGCAGGGGAGAACTGGGCGACCCAGGTGGTCGTCAAGCGCGTGTCGGGCGCGCGCAACGTCCGCCTTCAGCTCGCCGGTTCGGCCTTCTCCGGCAGCCACTACGTCACGGTCGATCTGACCACCGGCGGTATTCTCGCCCAGGCGGGGCTCGGTTTCGTTCGCATCAGCTCATTGGCCGACTCCTGTTGGCGGATCGAGGTCACGGCGGCCTCCGATGCGGCGGGCATCATCGGCGTCTTAATCTACGGGGTCTCCGAGACGTCGATTTACTACGTCGGAGACAGCGCGGCGACATGGGCGGTCGGTTATGTCAATACCGAGCGGGTCACCGGCGCGGCCGAGCCGCCGTCGTCCTACGTGACGGTGAGCGGGTCGTCGAGCGTGACACGGGTCGCCGACGACGTGCGGGTATCGTCGGCGCTGGCGGCCCGTTTCGCCGGTGGATACACCATCGCTTTCCGGGCCTCGGCGACATATGCGACGTCCCTCCAGCGACTGATCGCGTTCACCAGCGGCTTTGCCTTGGGGTGGTATACGTCGGCGACGACGATCCGGTCGTATGATGGTGTTCAGTCTCTGGTGGCGACACTCGGATCTTCGGCGGTTACGGCCTTCGGCGCGGCGATGTCGGCCGGCGTCGGATCGTGGCTCCTCTGTGGCAACGGCGGAGAGGTGCAATCACGCTCGAATCCGGGGGTGGGTATTCTCACCGCGGGAGTGGCGCGGCTATTCGCCACCCCTTCGGGTGCGTATGCGACCAATGGAGCGGTCGATGAAATCGTCGTCTGGCCCTTCGTCGCATCGGCCGGCGGCCTGATGGCACAAGCGAGACCTTGGAGCTGATCCATGACCATCCATCTGCGCTATATCGATCGGGCCACCGCTCTCGCCGCCCTCGAGCCGTTCGGCCTCGTCGAAAGAGACCCGGAGACCGGGACTGCGGGTTTCCGCGTCACAGCCTACCTGGACGGTGTGCGCGTCGACCTGATGCCCCTCGGCGGTGACGGCATTCATCGGCGTCGAGTCGGCACCGACTTCTTCGAGGGTCCGGACGGAGATCGGATCGAGATCCCCGTCATGGAGCCGGTTCCCGGGTACCATGTCGATCTGCTCTGGTCCGGGGGCGAGATGCCGGAGTTCGGCGACGCGGTGATCGTCCCGGCGACGCCCACCTCCACCTTCGTCGATGGGGCGGTGGCCGCCGAGACATCGCTGCGACCGATGACCGTCTCCCGCTTCCAGGCCCGCGCCGCGCTGCGCGAGGCGGGCCTGCTCGAGACCATCGACGCCGCCGTCGCCGCGGCCGATCCGATCACCCAGGAGGCCTGGGCGAGCGGCGGCGTCTTCGAGCGGACGAGTCCGACCATCGCGACGCTCGCCGGAGCCCTCGGCCTCGGCGAGCAGGAGATCGATGCGCTCTTCGCCCGGGCCGCGGCGATCTCGGCGTGAGAGATATTCACCCGCTCGGTACGAGCGGGGGGAAAGCGGGGCCGCTACCGGAACCATCGGCGTGGCCTGCGCCCAAGCGGGCCTGGAGTATGTCGGGATCGAGGTCGACGAGACCTATTTCGAAGTGGCTCTGAGGAGGCTTCGAAGCGGGCTCTAACGGGCAATCAGACCGGGCGATTCTTGCTGCCACCTGATCTTGCGCGCCCTGCCATCCGATTTTGCGCGCTACAGTCACCCTCGCCGTCGCGTCCGCGTCACCGTGGCCGCGCGATCGCTCACCGTCCCGGCTTGATCTCGACGAGGCTCCCCGCTACCCCTCTTCCTGGCGAAGCGGACGTGGCGAAACCGGTAGACGCACGAGACTTAAAATCTTGCGCCGCAAGGCGTGCGGGTTCGAGTCCCGCCGTCCGCACCAGATCGCTCGGACCGAGCGTGCGCGCCGTAACTTTCCGTTCATCTCGGTCTGCGAGCCTGGAGCTGGCGACGTCCGCCGCAAGGGCCGAGCATGATCGTCTTCGGCAAGAACTACTCCTACGCCAACGCCAAATCGACCGGCGATTCCTATCGCTTCGCGGCCACGAATCTGCTCGCCGTCAAACGCAACAGCTCCGCCACCATGCTCGACGATGCCCTCACCAACGTCGCTTGGCAATCCTCGCTGCTCGCCGACAGGCAGGCGAAGAGCAAGTCCGGCTACACCGGCACCCTCGTCGACATCTTCGCCTGAGCGAACGCGCCCAGGCTCACCTCTGCCGTCACCGACCGATGGACGCGGCCGCCGTTTTCGGCGACCATCGCCGCCCCATCGGAGGCCGCCATGATCCTGACCCTGGTCCAGTTCGCCCTGCCCGAGCCGATCGACCTCGCCGAAGCGACGCGGCGGTTCGAATCCTCGGCGCCGAAATACCTCGGCCTCCCCGGCCTGCGTCGCAAACACTACGTCCTCTCCGAAGACGGCCGCTTCGCCGGCGGCGTCTATCTCTGGGAGAGCCGGGCGGCCGCGGAAGCGGTCTATTCCGGCGAATGGAAGGAACGCGTCGCCGCCCTCTACGGGTCGGAGCCGGTCGTCACCTGGTTCGAGAGCCCGGTCAGCGTCGACAATCTCACCGGCCGGATCGAGACCGGCCTCTGAGCCGCCCGACACCCGCAGACGTTCCGCATTGCGGAAGATCGATTTTTTCGCAGCCACCGGTCTTGAAACGCCGGGCCGCGATGCCGAATTTCTCGCAGTTGCGAAGTGCCGCGCCTGCGTTTATGAGGAACGCCGCATATATCCGATGCGACCGCCGGGACGGGCGGTGTCGCGATCGACGAGGAGACGAGAATGTTCGGTTTCATGTTCGGTAAGTCCGCGCCGGTCAAGACCATCACGCCGCCCGACGTCCATCGCATGGCCAAGGACGGTCAGGTGCTGCTGGTCGACGTGCGCGAGGCCCACGAATTCGCGCAGGGCCACGTGCCCGGCGCCTACAACGCGCCGCTCTCCTCGCTCCACACCACCGCCACCGCGATCCCGCAGGACAAGCCGGTGGTGTTCTACTGCCTCGTCGGCTCTCGTTCGGCCCGCGCCGTCGACATCTGCCACAAGATGGGCCTGCCGCACGACAGCCACATGGGCGGCGGCATCGGCGCCTGGCGCATGCACGGCCTGCCGATCGTCCTCTGATCGAACGAACCCTCGCGTTTCCTCCCGCCGCGCTCCTCCCGAAGCGCGGCGGTGGCACATGTGCGCCCCGGCGGCTATGACTCCGACGAGCCGCCACCGCCGGGATTCGTGATGCCTCGATCGCCCGCCCCCGTTCCGCATACCTCGGCGACGCGCGCCGCCGTCGCGGTGCTCGTGGTCGGCCTCCTCGCCCGGCTGGCGCTCGCCGCCCTGCTCGATCTCGGCGTCGACGAGGCCTATGCCGTCGCGGTGTCGCAGCAGGTCCAACTCTCCTGGTTCGACCATCCGCCGATGGTCTTCTGGTGGGTGGAGGCGGCCCGCGCTCTGGCGACGCCCCATTTCGGCGATCCGGTGCCGGCCTTCGTCCTGCGCCTGCCCTTCGTCCTCGCCTTCACCGTGACGAGCTGGCTGATCTTCGACCTGACGCGGCGGCTGTGGGGGCCGCGCGCCGGCCTGTGGGCGCTGGTGGCGCTGACCCTCGCGCCCTTCTTCTTCGCCTCGGCCGGCAGCTGGATCGTCCCCGACGGACCGCTGATCCTCTTCCTCGCCGCGACCGCCCGCATCCTCGTCGAGCTGCTGTTCTTCCGCCCCGAGGGATTGCGCGAGCGCCGCCTGTGGCTCCTCGCCGGCTTGTGCCTGGGCCTCGCCGGCCTGTCGAAGTACCACGCCGCGCTCTTCGCCTTCGCCGCCTTCACCTTCATCGTGGCGACCCCGCATCGCTTCCATCTGCGCGGTCCCGCGCCGTGGATCGCCGCGGCGATCGCCGTCGTCACCGTCTCGCCGGTGGTGATCTGGAACGCCGAGAACGGCTGGGTCTCCTTCCTCTTCCAGTCGTCGCGCGGCGGCGGCGGCAAAGGCGTCTCGTGGCCGGGCCTCGGCCGCGCCGTTCTCGGCCAGCTCGCCTATCTCGCCCCCTGGACGCTCGTCGCCGCGGTCGCCGCCACCGTCTCGCGGCTGCGCGCCGAGAAGAGCCTCGCCGGGCCGACGGCCTTCCTCACCGCCTTGGCGCTGCCCTCGATCCTGATCTTCACCGCCGTGCCCCTGCGCGGCGGCGACGCGCTGCCGCACTGGCAGATGCCCGGTTGGCTCTTCCTCCTCCCCGTCCTCGGCAAGGCGATCACCGCCGTCGAAGCGAAGACCGGAAGCCCGTCGCGCCTCGCCCACGGCTTCGCCGTCGCCTCCACCGCGCTTCTGGCGCTCGCCGCCACCGCCGTCCTCGTGCTGCGCTTCCTGCCGCCTTCGCCGGAGATCGTCTCGGCGCTGAAGATCGACCGCTTCCTCTCCGAATCGGTCGGCTGGCACGGCCTGCGCGACGAGCTGATCCGCCGCCGTCTCCTCCCGGCGAAACCGCCCGCGCCCGGCACCGCGGCCAAGGATCGGCCGCTCGTCGTCACCTTCCACTGGATCGACGCCGCCCGCATCGCCGAGGAACTGGGGAGCCACGCCACGGTCGCCGTCTTCGGCCCCGACCCGCGCGGCTTCGCCTTCCTCTCCGACCCGGCCGATTTCGTCGGCCGCGACGTCCTCGTGATCGGCCGCCCCAAGACCTACGATCGTGGACGCGACGCGCTGATGCCCTACGTCGAGCGCCTCGACCTGCAGAACCCGATCACCGTCCACTACGGCGAGACCCGCCTGTTCGAGGCCGAGGTCGCCATCGGCCGCCGGCTGAAGTCGCCCTATCCCCTGCCCTATCCCGAGCGCTGAGCGTTCAGCCGAGAGGTTTCCCGATGCGGTTCACCACCCCGCTGGTCCCCGGTCGTCTGGTGAAGCGCTACAAGCGCTTTCTCGCCGACGTGGTGCTCGAAAGCGGTGAGGAGATCACCGCGCACTGCGCCAATTCCGGCTCGATGCTGTCGCTCGCCCGCCCCGGCGCCCGCGTGCTGTTGCAGAAGTCCGACGACCCGAAGCGCAAGCTCGCCTGGAGCTGGAAGCTCGAGGAGGTCGAGGGCCATCTCGTCTGCATCGATACCGGCCACCCCAACGCCATCGTCGCCGAAGCGATCGCGGCGGGCACGATCCCCTCGCTCACCGGCTATACCGGCCTGCGGCGCGAGGTGAAATACGGCAAGAATTCCCGCATCGACATCCTGCTCGAGGACGAGATCCGCGGCCGCGCCTATGTCGAGGTGAAGAACGTCACCCTGATGCGCGAGCCCGGCCTCGCCGAGTTCCCCGACGCGGTGACCAGCCGCGGCGCCAAGCACCTCGACGAACTGGCCGACATGGTCGCCGAGGGCCATCGCGCCGTGATGGTCTATCTGGTGAACCGCCCCGACTGCACCCGCTTCGCCCTCGCCGCCGACATCGACCCGGCCTATGCGCAGGGCTTCGCGGCGGCGCGCGCCCGTGGCGTCGAGATCGAGGTCTGGGCGACCCGGGTGAGTGCCGAGGAAGTGTTGGTCGAGCGACGGATCGCGGTCGGGTGAGGTCGGGGGAACGCCGTGCGCGATGGTTCGAGACCGGCCTGCGGCCCTCCTCACCATGAGGGTCGTGCGAGTTCATCAATGATTACAATCACCTCATGATAAGGAGGTCGCGCGAGCGACCGTCTCGAACCATCGCGCTCGACCTGGCGGCGGCGTACCGAAGCGGAGCGGCGACGCGCAGCAGCAGCCGGCGGAGCCCCCGTCTCCCGCCGCTTTCCTCTGGAATCCGCCGCCGAAGCCTATAAATAGAACTCCAGATGCGCGGATCGCCTCCGCCTCCTCTTTTCCGGACGGATCATGGTCAACTACGTCGACGCCACCACCGCGCCGCTCAAGAACACCGGCGCCATCCGCCTCTACGGCGCCGAGGCCTTCGAGGGCCTGCGCCGGGCCGGCCGCTTCGCCGCCGATTGTCTCGATGCGGTCGCCCCGCTCGCCCGCCCGGGCGTGACGACGCAGGAGATCGACGACTTCGTCCACGACTTCGCCCTGAAGGGCGGCGCCCTGCCGGCGACGCTGAACTATCGCGGCTACAACAAGAGCGTCTGCACCTCGATCAACCACGTCGTCTGCCACGGCATCCCCGACGACCGCCCGCTCAAGGACGGCGACATCGTCAACATCGACGTCACCTTCATCCTCGACGGCTGGCACGGGGACAGCTCCCGCATGTACCTCGTCGGTGACGTCAAGCGCGCCGCGAGCCGGCTCGTCGACGTCACCTACGAGAGCCTCATGCGCGGCATCGCCCAGGTGAAGCCCGGCAACACCACGGCAGACATTGGTAGCGCCATACAAAACTATGTTGAATCGGAGCGATGCTCTGTCGTCCGGGACTTCTGTGGCCACGGAATTGGTCTACTTTTTCATGATACTCCCAATATACTCCACTACGGACCAACGTTCTCCTCAGACGCCGAACGGCAACAGGCAATTCGCGGTCATCAGACTGTCGAACTGCGCCCCGGCATGGTCTTCACCATCGAGCCGATGGTGAACCTCGGTCGCCCGGCGGTGAAGGTGCTCTCCGACGGCTGGACCGCGGTCACCCGCGACCGCTCGCTCTCCGCCCAGTTCGAACACATGGTCGGCGTCACCGACACCGGCTGCGAAGTGTTCACGTTGTCGGCGAAGGGGCTTCACAAGCCGCCCTATGCCATCTGAAGATGTGCCCGCGCCACCGAGGGTGGAATCGCGGACACGAGGCGGACATGAACGGGTTCGACGACGCGTCGGGCAGAGCCGAGTTGGAACCGGCGGAGACCGCCGACCATCGCCACGGCCATCGTGAGCGCCTGAAAGCGCGCTTCCGCGACGCCGGCGCCGAGGCGCTGCCGGACTACGAGTTGCTCGAACTCGTCCTCTTCCGCTCGATCCCGCGCCGCGACGTCAAGGCGCTGGCGAAAACCCTGATCGCCCGCTTCGGCTCCTTCGCCGAAGTGCTCGGCGCGCCGGAGGAACGGTTGCGCGAGATCCCCGGCATCGGAGACCAGGTGGCGACCGATCTGAAGATCGTCCGCGCCGCCGGTCTGCGCATGGCCAGAGGCGAGGTGAAGAAGAAGCCGGTGCTCTCCTCGTGGAGCCAGGTGATCGACTATTGCCGTTCCGCCATGGCCTTCGAGATGCGCGAGCAGTTCCGCATCCTCTTCCTCGACAAGAAGAACGGCCTGATCGCCGACGAGGTCCAGCAGACCGGTACCGTCGACCATACCCCGGTCTACCCGCGCGAGATCGTCAAACGGGCACTCGAGCTCTCGGCCTCGGCGATCATCCTCGTCCACAACCACCCTTCGGGTGATCCGACCCCGTCGACCGCCGACATCGCCATGACCCGGCAGATCGTCGACATCGCCAAGTCGCTCGGCATCGCCGTCCACGACCACATCGTCATCGGCCGCGAGGGCCACGCCAGCTTCAAGGGGCTGCGGCTGCTGTGAGACGGTCGTCGGCCGCCGGCGCGACCGACCCGACCCGCCGGGCGGTCATGGTTCGTATTTCTCGTCCCAGATCAGCACCCGGTCGGCGACATGGTGCTTCGCGGCGACCGCCTCGATCGCCTTGACCAGCCGGCGGACGTGCGAGGCCGAGTGAACCTCGACCGCCAGACGCGTCATCGCCCGGCGCGCCGCCGGCAGGTCGAGCCGCGCATGGCCGTCGCGAGCGCAGGTCCGCGCGACGTCTTCGGCGAACATCCACACGTCGAGATCGCTCTGGGCGGCCTCGTCGATGTCGACGATGATCCGATGCATCTCCGTCGCCTCCCCGCTCCTCACGCCCCGACGTACCCGCGGTCCCGACCGGCGAAATCGACGCTCCTCAGACGAGCGCGCCGACCACCGCGCGGGCCCGGACTCGCCCGAGCCCGCTTCCATGAAGAGCACGCGACGGCGACGAACGCCAGTCCCGTGGCGGCGCGGAATCCCTGCCCATTTCTTGCGCAAGTCGCCTCGGAACCACGCAAAACCAAGCCTTTATGCGGAGTTTCCTGCACCTCCAATTCGCTTGCGCACATGTTCGCCCGGGTCGATGATGCTTCTCGAAGCAGCGACGATGGGCCGTTGCGAGGAGATGCTCGGACGATGGTGACAGCCTTCGATGAGATGACAGGGTCGGGTTCCGAGTGCCGACAGGGCTACGAGATCGTCGACACCTGGCTGAAGAACACGCCGCCCGAGTTGTTGCGCCAACGCCGGCACGAGGCGGAACTGCTCTTCCGCCGCATCGGCATCACCTTCGCCGTCTACGGCGACGCCGAGGGCGAGGAACGCCTCATCCCCTTCGACATCGTGCCGCGCGTCATCACCCGACCGGAATGGGAGCGGCTCGCCGCCGGCCTCGTCCAACGCGTCACCGCCCTGAACCTGTTCCTCGACGACGTCTACGGCAAGGGCGAGATCGTCCGCGCCGGCATCATCCCCGAGGATCTCGTCTACAAGAACCCCTATTACCGGCCCGAGATGCAGGGCGTCGCCCTGCCCCACAAGATCTGGGTGTCGATCGCCGGCATCGACATCGTCCGCGTCGACGCCGACACCTTCTACGTCCTCGAGGACAATGCCCGCACCCCCTCCGGCGTCTCCTACATGTTGGAGAACCGCGAGGTCATGCTGCGCCTCTTCCCCGATCTGTGCGCCCGCCACCGCATCGCTCCGGTCGAGAACTACGCCGACGAGTTGCTCGCCACTCTGAAGTCGATGGCGCCGCGCACCGCCTCCGCCGATCCGACGGTGGCGCTGCTGACCCCCGGCCCGTTCAACTCGGCCTATTACGAGCACTCGTTCCTCGCCGACAAACTCGGCGCCGAACTGGTCGAGGGCACCGACCTCTACGTGCGCGAGAACGTCGTCTACATGCGCACCACCGAGGGGCCGAAGCGGGTCGACGTGATCTATCGCCGCCTCGACGACGACTTCATCGATCCCCTCGCCTTCCGCCCGGATTCGGTCCTCGGCGTCCCCGGCCTGATGGCCGCCTACCGCGCCGGCAACGTGACGCTCGCCAACGCCGTCGGCACCGGCGTCTCCGACGACAAGGCCGTCTACAGCTACATGCCGGAGATCATCCGCTTCTACACAGGCAAGGACGCCATCCTGAAGAACGTGCCGACCTGGCGCTGCCGCGAGCCCGACGCCCTGAAATACGTTCTCGATCACCTGCCCGAGCTGGTGGTCAAGGAGGTCGACGGCTCCGGCGGCTACGGCATGTTGGTCGGCCCCAAGGCCGACGCCGCCAAGATCGAGACCTTCCGCGCCAAACTGAAGGCCCATCCGGAGAAGTTCATCGCCCAGCCGACGCTGGCGCTCTCCACCTGCCCGACCTTCGTCGACGAAGGTGTGGCGCCGCGCCACGTCGACCTCAGGCCCTATGTTCTGACCGGCGCCGACGGCGTCCGCGTCGTCCCCGGCGGCCTCACTCGCGTGGCGTTGCAGGAAGGGTCGCTGGTGGTCAATTCCAGCCAGGGCGGCGGCACCAAGGACACCTGGGTGGTCGACGTACCGACCGCTCACCAGAGCCAGTCGATCCAACAGGCCCAGCAACAGCAGCAGTCCGCGGCCATTTTCATCTGATCCGTGACGGGACGCGCGCTCCGCCGCCCTCCCGAGGAAGACGCCCATGCTCAGTCGCACCGCCGACAGTCTCTTCTGGCTCTCCCGCTACGTCGAGCGCGCCGAGAACACCGCCCGCATCATCGACGCCGCCTCGCGTCTCGCCGCCCTGCCCACCGGCTACGGCACGACCGGCAACGAATGGGAATCGGCCCTCGCCGCCACCGGTTGCCTCGACGCCTTCACCGAGGTCTACGGCGAGGAGGCGACGGCCGACGCGACCATCGACTTCCTCGCCTTCTCCCCGGCCAACCCGTCGTCGATCAAGAGCTGCCTGGAGATCGCCCGCTTCAACGCCCGCGCGGTGCGCACGGCGCTGACCGCCGAGATGTGGGAGACGATCAACTCCGCCTGGCTCGAGCTCAAGGACTACGGCCCCGGCGAACTCGATCTCGGCCGCCTCGCCGACTTCCTGCGCTTCGTCAAACGCACCTCGCTCGCCTTCGACGGCTCGGCCTATCGCACGATGCTGCGCTCGGACGCCTATTGGTTCACCCGCGTCGGCGTCTTCATCGAACGCGCCGACGCCACCGCTCGGCTGCTCGACGTCAAGTATCACGTGCTGTTGCCGCCGGAGGCGCAGATCGGCGGCTCGCTCGACTATTTCCAATGGTCGTCGATCCTGCGCGCCGTCTCCGCCCAGACTTCCTATCACTGGGTCTATCGCCAGAGCCTGAAGCCGTGGCTGGTCGCCGATCTGATGATCCTCAATCGCCAGATGCCGCGCTCGCTCGCCGCCTGCTACGAGAGCATCACCCGCAACCTCGATCTGATCGCCCATCGCTACGGCCGTCAGGGCGCGTCGCAGCGTCATGCCCGCTCGCTGTTCACCCAACTGGACTCGACCGACGTCGACACGGTGATCGCCGGCGGGCTACACGAGTTCCTCTCGGACTTCATCGCCGAGAACGCGCGCCTCGGCGCGCTGATCACGGAACAGTATCTGGTCTGACCGCCATGCGCCTCACCATCGTCCACGAGACCGTCTACCGCTTCGAGAGCCCGGCCTCTCGCGCCATCCAGACCCTGCGTCTCACCCCGCGCAACACCGAGTCGCAGCTCGTCGATCACTGGCGCATCGACGTCTCCCAGGATTGCCACCTGTCTCCGGTCGAAGACGCCTTCGGCAACCTCACCCACACCTTCTCCATCGACGGCCCGATCGACGAGTTGGTGATCACCGCCTCGGGCGAGGTGGTGACCGAGGACACCAGCGGCGTCCTCCACGCCACCCGTGGCCGTCTGCCGCTGATGGCCTTCCGCCGCGAGACCGACCGCACCCGCATCGAACCCTCGGTGCGCACCTTCGCCACCGACGCCTTCGACGCCGCCGGCGGCGATCCGCTCACCACCCTCCACACCCTGATGGGCCGGATCGCCGAGACCGTCGCCGTCGACGAGGACGCCGCCGCGGCGGCTCCGGACGCCGTCCTCGCCGCCGGCAAGGCGCGGGTCGAAGACGTCGCCCATCTCTTCGCCGCCACCGCCCGCGCCCTCGACATCCCCGCCCGCCTCGCCGCCGGCTGGCTGGCCCGGGGCGTGAGCCACACCTGGATCGAGGCGCACCTCGGCCCCTCCCTCGGTTGGGTCGGGTTCGACGCGGTGGAGAACAGCTGTCCGACCGACGCCTGGGTGCGTCGCGCCGTCGGCCTCGACGCCCTCGACGTCGCCGCGGTGCGCGGTGTCCGCACCCACCTCGGCGCGGAAACCGAGACCACCACCATCACCATTCGCGAAGTCTCACGCGCTTGAGCGCGACCACGATCGCGTCGCCCGGCCGCGGGGACGCCGACGCGGTTGCGATCCGCGCGGCCCTTGCCTATGGTCGCGCCGCCGCCGGGGGGGCGGAGACGAACGACACGCGGCGAGGCGAGGACGGGGCGATGACCTATTGCGTGGGAATTCTGGTGCGTGAAGGTCTGGTGATGATCGCCGACACCCGCACCAACGCCGGCCTCGACAACATCGCCACCTTCCGCAAGCTCAATCTCTACGAGAAGCCGGGCGACCGCTCCATCGCCATCGCCACCGCCGGCAATCTCTCGATCTCTCAGTCGGTCACCTCGTTGATCACCGAAGGCCTCGAGAACTCCGAGACCGGCGAGATCGACACGATCTGGAACACGCCGTCGATGTTCCGCGCCGCCCAGCTCGTCGGCCGCGCCATCCGCGAGGTCTATCGCCTCGACGGTCCGATGCTCGAGAAGAAGAACCTGACGTTCGACGTCACCATGCTGCTCGGCGGCCAGATCGCCGGTGGACGGTTGCGCTTGTTCATGGTCTACGCCGCCGGCAATTTCATCGAGGCGACCGTCGACACGCCCTACCTGCAGATCGGCGAGCACAAATACGGCAAACCGATCCTCGATCGCGCCGTCAACTTCGACTATCCGCTCCAGGATGCCCTGAAGCTCGGCCTGATCTCGATGGATTCGACCATGCGCTCGAACCTCGGCGTCGGCATGCCGATCGACCTCGCCCTGATCCGCCGCGACGACGTCCGCGCCGAGCTCTCCCATCGCATCGAGGCGGGCGAGCCCTATTTCCACGACCTACGCGAACGCTGGTCGGCCGCCCTGCGCAAGGCCCACCAGGACATCCCCCGCCCGCCCTACGGCGGCAAGGGCGTCTGAAGGGCCCGGGTCGCGACCCGCCTCCTCAGTGCAGCCGGAAGATCCCGTCGACCCGCTTCCATTCGTTGGGGCCGATCATCTTGACGTGCGCCACCTCGACCGAATGGATCGGCCCGTCGAGCTCCCGCTCCCAGAAGGCGAGGAACCGCTCGAGCTCCGGGAACTTCGGCGCCATGTCCCAATCCTGCCAGAGATAGCTCTGCAGCAGCACCGGTCGATCGGGCATCCGGTAGAGGATGTTGGCGGTGGTGAGCGAATAGCCTTCCAGCTGACGGCGGAAGGCGTCGTCGATCTGCGGTTCCGGCATGAACCATCCCTCCTCGAGGTCGCGACGAGAATGTTCGCCGCCCCCGCTTCCATGCAAGCCGGATACCGTTTATTTGTTTTTAACATCAAATAGTTGGCAGCACTCGCCGAAGAGTGCTGCCGGGCCGTCGCGATGACCGGAAACTCCGCCGGCGTCGCGCCGTGCGGGACCCGCAGTATTCACTGATGGGTGCGCCCGTTGGCCGACCCGAGACCGGTGCAGGGGTTCCAGGCGCTGCCCACCATATAGGCGTGGTGATGGCCGCAATCGCCCGTCCGCGAGGCACGGAAGGCACCCGAGATCGCCTTGTTGGCGTAGATCTTGGCGTTCTGAGCCGCGCTCGACGCGTAGAAGTGCCCGGAGGCGTTGGTGATCGCCGCCATGACCGGCGCCGCCACGCTGGTGCCGCCGAAGATCATCCACTGACTACCGCCCGAAGCGAAGGTGTAGCGCACCCAGACGCCGGTCTCGGGATTGGCGACCGCCGAGATGTCGGGAATGCCACCCGTGGCGCCGACGCTCGTCGGCTGGAACGACGGTCGGGCGTCCGGGTCGAGAAGCCGGCCCCGGCCGACGTCCAGCTGTCCTCGGCGACGAAGGCGAGCGTGGCGGCGTTGCGAGCGACCGTCGTCCCGCCGACGGCCACCACATTGGCGGAGACCGCCGGCCAGCTCGGCGACACCGCGTCGCCGGTCGAGGCGAAATAGACCACGTTGGGCTTCTTGAAATGTGAGTCCAGGGTCTCTTCGCCGACGAATTCGTCGCTGCCCCAACTCATCGAAACTTCGCCGCCGCCGGAGGCGGAGACCAATTCGCTCGCCTTGTCGACCGCCGCGAGCATGTCGCCCAGGCTGCTCGACGCCGCCTCGACCAGATAGATCTTGGCATTGGGCGCGAGCGCGTGTGCCATCTGGATGTCGAGGGCCGCCTCCTGCCCCCAACCATCGTCGGTGGCCGTACCACCCAGATTCACCTGGACGAAGGAAGCCGCCGTCGGCGCCGGCAGACCGAACTGCGCCGAGTAGGCGGCGAGATCACGCTGCGCATTGGGATAGTGGTAGGCGTCGACGATGGCGATCGCCCGCGACCCGCCCGTCGCCACCGTTGTGAAGGCGTCGGGTTTGCACCCGCCGCTCGCCGTCACCTGGGCATAGATGCAGGCGAGCGTCGCCGGCGTCTCGTAGGCATGGCCGGCGTAGGGCGGAAGCCCGGCCGGGCGCAGGGTCTGCGACGTCATCGGCGATGCGTTCGGAACCAGGATCCGCACGTTGGTGTGGACGCGCGTGCCCGCTTCCTGGCGCTTTCGGACGCTCGACGACGGCACGATCAGCTCGCCGTCGTCCTTCGTCAGCCGCTGCGCGCCCAGGAGATAGGCGGCCGGGAGCTTGTCGAGACGAGCCAGCGGCGCCGGCCCCTGCGCCTGAGCGAAAGTGGTCGTGGCCAACGCGAGAACGGCGGCGGTAGCGGCGATCTTCATCTGGGTCGGATCTTTCGGCGGGAGGATGCGGAATGCATCGGCCATCTTCATCCCACCGACCTCTGCCGCTTCGGTGAAATCGATGGTTCGAATTTTCGCGATCTCCCGATTTCGGGGCGTCGCCCGGCGAAAATCCGAGCTCCGGAGCCCATCGCCTGCCCGACGCTTCGGCGGATCCCTCGCGTCGCCGGCTGGCACTCCGATCGCCCGAGTGCCAATATTTGCTCGCACCCCCCTTGAACCGGTCGCGGTCTTCGCCCAGATGAGCGCCACCGGTTCCGTTCGCGAGGTGACGGTGGTGTTCGTCGCACCCCTTTCCACCGCCGCGGCATCGCCCCCGGGAGCCGTACGGTCCCGCCCTACTCTCTGTCCATCCCATGGAGGAAGAGCCTCATGAAGTTCCGCCCGTTGCACGATCGGGTCGTCGTCAAGCGTGTCGAAGCCGAGCAGAAGACCGCCGGCGGCATCATCATCCCCGGCACCGCCCAGGAGAAGCCGCAGGAAGGCGAGATCGTCGCCGTCGGCCCCGGTGCCCGCGACGACAAGGGCGCGCTCGTCGCCCTCGAGGTCAAGCCCGGCGACAAGGTCCTCTTCGGCAAGTGGTCCGGCACCGAGGTCAAGCTCGACGGCCAGGACCTGCTGATCATGAAGGAAGCGGACATCCTCGGCATCGTCGCCTGATGCCTCGCCCGCGGCGCGCATCCCGCGCGCCCGGTGACCACTCTTCCACGGACCCCCATTCCGAAGAACCGGGAGCGAGCTTTCCATGGCTGCCAAGGACGTCAAGTTTTCCGTCGATGCGCGCGAGAAGATGCTGCGCGGCGTCGACATCCTCGCCAATGCGGTGAAGGTCACCCTCGGCCCCAAGGGTCGCAACGTCGTCATCGAGAAGTCCTACGGCGCGCCGCGCATCACCAAGGACGGTGTGTCGGTCGCCAAGGAGATCGAACTCGAGGACAAGTTCGAGAACATGGGCGCCCAGATGGTGCGCGAAGTGGCCTCGAAGACCAACGATCTCGCCGGTGACGGCACCACCACCGCCACGGTTCTCGCCCAGGCGATCGTCAAGGAAGGCGCCAAGGCGGTCACCGCCGGCATGAACCCGATGGATCTGAAGCGCGGCGTCGATCTCGCCGTCGAGGCGGTCGTCGGCGCCATCAAGGCGATGTCCAAGCCGATCACCTCCAATGAGGAGATCGCCCAGGTCGGCACCATCTCCGCCAACGGCGACACCGAGATCGGCGGCTTCCTCGCCGAGGCGATGCAGCGCGTCGGCAACGAAGGCGTCATCACGGTGGAAGAGGCGAAGTCCCTGACCACCGAACTCGACGTCGTCGAGGGCATGCAGTTCGATCGCGGCTACCTCTCGCCCTACTTCGTCACCAACGCCGAGAAGATGCGCGCCGAACTCGAGGACCCCTACATCCTCATCCACGAGAAGAAGCTCGGCAATCTCCAGGCGATGCTGCCGGTGCTGGAAGCTGTGGTGCAGACCTCGCGTCCCCTGGTCATCGTCGCCGAGGACGTCGAGGGCGAAGCGCTCGCCACCCTGGTGGTCAACAAGCTGCGCGGCGGCCTCAAGGTCGCGGCGGTCAAGGCCCCCGGTTTCGGTGATCGCCGCAAGGCGATGCTCGAGGACATCGCCATCCTCACCGGCGGTCAGGTCGTCTCCGAAGACCTCGGCATCAAGCTCGAGGCCGTCACCCTCGACATGCTCGGCCGCGCCAAGAAGGTGGTGATCGAGAAGGAGAACACCACGATCGTCGACGGCGTCGGCACCAAGGCCGACATCGACGCCCGCGTCGCCCAGATCAAGGCCCAGATCGAGGAGACCACCTCCGACTACGATCGCGAGAAGCTCCAGGAGCGCCTCGCCAAGCTCGCCGGCGGCGTCGCGGTGATCCGCGTCGGCGGCGCCACCGAGATCGAGGTCAAGGAGAAGAAGGACCGCGTCGACGACGCCATGCACGCCACCCGCGCGGCGGTCGAAGAAGGCATCCTGCCCGGCGGCGGCGTCGCCCTGCTGCGCGCCATCGCCGCTCTCGACAAGGTCGCTCCGGCCAACGCCGACCAGAAGACCGGTGTCGAGATCGTCCGCAAGGCGATCACCGCGCCGGCCCGTCAGATCGCCCTCAACGCCGGGGACGACGGCTCGATCGTCGTCGGCAAGATCCTCGAGAACGCCGACCCGGCCTTCGGCTGGAACGCCCAGACCGGCGCCTACGGCGACATGTACGCCTTCGGCGTCATCGACCCGACCAAGGTGGTGCGCTGCGCCCTCCAGGACGCCGCGTCCGTCGCCGGCCTGCTGATCACCACCGAAGCGATGATCGCCGACAAGCCCAAGAAGGACGCCGCCCCGGCCATGCCGGGCGGCGGCATGGGCGGCATGGACTTCTGATCCACACTTTCGAAACCGGCATACGAAGAGGCGGCCGAGCGGCCGCCTCTTTCGTTTCCGTCGCCGACACCGGCCGTTCCAGGCTCTGCCACCATCACCGGCGACGCCCCATTGTCGCCGGATCCCTGTCGCCCCATGGCGGAGACGGTTAGAACGGCGGGACACGCGGCGTGGACGATTCGCCGCGGCTGCCGTCGAGGACCTCGGACCAATGACGATCACCCGCCACCTCACGACCCGCCGTGCGCTGCTGGCGTGCGCCGCGATCGGTCTCGTGGCGAGCATCACGCCGGCCGGGGCCGAACGCCGCAACAAGAAGTCGTCGAAGAAGGCGGCCCCTGCCGCCGCGCCCGAACCGACCTTCACCGGCATGCCCCTGCCGATCCCCCGGCTCGTCGACCTCGCCGACGGCGAGACCTTCGATCTCGTCGCCGAAGCCGCCACCCACGCCTTCGTCGACGGCAAGCCGGTCGACGTCGTCGGTTACGGCGGTACCTACATGGGCCCGGCGCTGCGCCTGAAGCCCGGGACGAAGCCGAAGATCCGCCTCGTCAATCGTCTCGCCCGACCGACCAACGTCCATTGGCACGGGCTCCTCGTCCCCTCTCGCCAGGATGGAGCGACCCTTCCCGGCCTGAGGACCGACGAGAGCTGGGAGACCGAACTCACCGTCGACCAGCCGGCGGCGACGCTGTGGTACCACGCCCATGTCCACGGCCGCACCGCCCGCGACGTCCACGACGGTCTCGCCGGACTGCTGATCGTCGACGACGGGACGAGCGCCGCCCTCGGCCTACCCTCCACCTGGGGCGTCGACGACATCCCGCTCGTCCTCCAGGATCGCGACCTCGACGACGCCGGCCGCCCCGTCTACGGCGCCGGCGCCGCGGTGGTCGAACACGGGTTTCGTGGCAGCGACATGGTGGTGAACGGCGTGACGCAGGCCATCGCCGAGGTACCCGCTCGTCTCGTTCGCCTACGCCTTCTCAACGCCGCCAACGCGCGCACCTTCCGCATCGCCTTCGAGGACCAGCGGACGTTCCGTCTGATCGCCACCGACGCCGGTTTCCTGCCCGCTCCGATCGAACTGACGCTGCTCGCCCTGGCGCCGGGCGAGCGCGCCGAGATCCTGGTCGACTTCGCCGAAGAAACCGGTGTCCTGCTGACCGGCCCGGACCTGCACGAACATCGGACCGGCGCGGACGCGGCGTTGCTGCCCGACGTCATCGACAAACCGGTCCGGCTCGTCGCTTTCGACACCGTCCGCGACGCCGCAACCCCCGCTCGGGTCCCGGCGACCCTCTCCACGCCGCTGCCGCCGATCGGCACGACCGGCGATCTGAAGCGGCGCCGGTTCGAGCTGCGCGCCGTTCCCAACCCCGCCGCCGCCGCCGACGATCACGGCCGTCACATGATGCCGGGCTCGATGAGCCACGGAACGGTCGGTCGCGACGGACATGCACCGACCGCCGCGGTGCCGCCGCTCCTCCTGACCATCAACGGCCGCTCCTTCGCCGAAGGCCGGATCGACGAGAAGGTCGCGCTCGGGGCGACCGAGATCTGGGAGATCGCCTCGCCCGACATGGCCCACCCGTTCCATCTGCACGGTGCCCGGTTCCGGGTCCTCAGCGAGGACGGCGACCAGCCCAAGGCATGGAACCGCGGTCTCAAGGACACCATCCGGGTGGAGAACAGCGCCGAACTTCTGGTGACCTTCACCCGCCCCGCCGATGCGAAGGCGCCGTTCTTCTTCCACTGCCACCTGCTCGAGCACGAGGACGGCGGTATGATGGGCGCCTTCACCGTCGGCTGACGTCGCCGCCGACCGAGCCCTCTCGACTTCCGGCTCGCACCGATCTCATGGCGACCGCGAAGAAGGCGCGCGGAACCAGGACGTCTAGGCGGGTGGACGGCGCGCCGCGCGGCGATCCGGCCGAGCGCCCGTCACGGCACCTGGATGCTCTTCAGATGAGCGATGAAAGCGCCGATGTCGGCCTCGTTCATCTTGACCTGCGGCATCCCGGGGTGACCGACGACGACCCCCTCGGCCAACGCCTCCTCGAGGCTCTCCACCGGGTATTTTCGCCCCAGTTCGCGGAAGAGCGGCGCCTCGGCCTTGGGGCTGGTGCCGGTCGCGCCGATCGCGTGACAATCCGCGCAGGCCGCCTCGGCGATCTCCCGGCCGCGCTTCACCGCCGCATCCCCCGCCGCGCCGGACGGTCCCGCAGCGAACATCAGGGCGGCGATCAGGGCGGCTCGGGCGCCGCGCGTCGCGACCGGGGTCATCGGTCTTCTCCTCGTGTCGTCCCCCTCAGGGACGCCGATTCGCACCACCACGCAAGACGCCGCGACGCCGCGTCGAGGCGACGGCCGTCGCGATCGCGAGGCGCGAGATATCGTCAAAAATCGCTATGTACAATTGACGATTGTATCGATCCGCCGGGTGAAGCATTTTTCGATGTGTTCACTCGCTCATATCGGGCGACTCGCGTGGAGACTTTCGTCTCGCGATCGGTATCGCGACGATGTCCGCTGCGCCAGCCACGGGACTTCGGACGGATGTCACAGCTCGGATCGATCGACCGCTATCTGACCGAAATCGGTTTGACCCGGCGCGATCTCGAACTCGTCGCACCGCGGGCCGACCTTCTCGAGCGGCATGTCGGGATCGCCGCCCGGCGCTTCTACGCTCGGCTCGAGAAGACGGAAATCGGCTCTCACATCGCTCCGGACGAGGTCCCCGAACTTCTCGCCTCGCGCATCGCCCATTGGCGCCGGCTCATCCGCGGTGATTTTGAGCGCCTCGCCGACGATCATGTCGAACACTTCGGGCGCCGACGGGTCGAAGCCGGCCTCCCCACCCGCGCCTCCCTCCTGGCGGCAGAAGGGTTCGCCACCGAGTTCGCGCGCTTCGTCGCCGAGACCCCGGAAATACCGGAAGAAGCCCGTGCCGATCTCGCGATCGTGTTGACGAAACTCGCATTTCTCGACCTCGTGCTGGCCTGCGCCGCTCACGAGATCAGCTATCTCGACTGAACGCGGCGAGGGACCGGCCGTCAGTCCATCGTCTCGATGTGCGGCAGCACGCGATAGCCGCGATCGACGTAGAGCAGCGCCGAACGCGCCTTGCCCAGATGAACCGCCTCGACGCGGCCGAACACGACGGTGTGCGAACCGACTTCGCTGACGTCGGAGATGCGACACTCGAGTGCCGCGCGGGCGCCCATCAGAACCGGCGCGCCGAGATCTCCCGTCGACCAACGCCCGTGGCCGAACCGCGCCTCGTGATCGAGACCGCCCTTGCCGGCGAAGACCCCGGCGAGCTCCTCGTCGCCGGCGACCAGCGTGTTGACGCAGAAGACGCCGTTGCCGCGCAGCACGGTGTTGAGCCTGCCGTTGCGATTGATGCAGACGAGCAGGCTCGGCGGCGCATCCGAGACCGACGTCACCGCCGTCATCGTCGCCCCGGCGCGGCCGGTCGGCCCCGCCGTGGTGACGATGTGGACGGCCGCACCGATCCGGCTCATCGCCTCGCGGAAGACTTCACCGTCGACCGCCGCAGGTATCGCCGCCTCGTCCGTCATCGCGACCCGCATCCCTCGCACGACACTCGACATGCCTCTTTCCTCTCGTCTCGTCCCCGTCCGCCACTCGAGCGGGAACGGACCGACCGCCACCTTCGCACGACACTCATATAGAAAGTCCTACCGCTGCGACCAGTTCGCAGGATCGCCGCGACGCGGATCGCGAACCGCACCGCGCCGATCGTCGAAATGGCACGAAGCCACCGGTTCGACCCGAAATTCATCGCCCGCCGACGGGCGCTACGCGAACCGAGGAGAACGAATCCATCGGGAACGCGAAAAATCGATCCGTCCTCGCCTCGGCGCCACGAAGCCGGCTCGCCTTTCGTCGGGTGCGAGATCTCCGCGTCGGAGACAGGGGAGCCATGCGAAAATCGACATCTTTCACCAAAGTCTCATGCTTCCCGAAAATCGGGAGCTTTTTCTCTTTTCCGCGACGTACGAGGAAGAAAACACTTTTATGTCGGGTTTCGGACGACGGGAATTGCCTCGACCCCCGCCGCTTGTTAAGACCTTGGCACAAATGAGGCACCGGCGTGGCGGCCTGCGACGCGCGGACGTGATTTTGTCGATGCCTCTCGAGCGGCCGGAAACGACCGGCCTTCGGCGTCCTCGAGCGGGAGCGTACGTCCCCTGATGGAAGTATTCCTCCAACAGCTGATCAACGGTATCACCCTCGGATCGATCTACGGGCTGATCGCCATCGGTTACACGATGGTCTTCGGCATCATCGGCATGGTGAACTTCGCTCACGGCGACGTGTTCATGGTGTCGGCCTTCATCGCGGTGATCACCTTCCTCGCCCTCACGACTTGGCTCGGCGTCGGATCGATCGCGATCGTGCTGCTGATCTGCCTGATCGTCGCGATGCTCCTGACCTCGGTGTGGAACTGGACGATCGAGCGCGTCGCCTATCGGCCGCTTCGAGGCTCCTTCCGTCTCGCACCCCTGATCAGCGCCATCGGCATGTCGATCTTCCTGTCGAACTTCGTCCAGGTGACGCAGGGCCCGCGCAACAAGCCGATCCCGCCGATGCTCAAGGACGTCATCGTCCTGGTCCAGTCCGACACCTATCCCGTCACCATCTCCTACAAGCAGATCATGATCTGGGTGGTGACCGCGGTGCTGCTCGCCGGCTTCTGGTACCTCGTGCAGAAGACGCCGCTGGGCCGCGCCCAGCGCGCCTGCGAGCAGGACCGCAAGATGGCCTCGCTGCTCGGCATCGACGTCGACCGCACCATCTCGCTGACCTTCGTCATGGGCGCCGCGCTCGCCGCCGTCGCCGGTGTCATGTACATGGTCTACTATGGCGTGGTGAGCTTCTCCGACGGCTTCACCCCCGGCGTGAAGGCCTTCACCGCCGCCGTGCTCGGCGGCATCGGATCGCTGCCCGGCGCCGTGCTCGGCGGCCTGTTGATCGGTCTCATCGAGGTCTTCTGGTCGGCCTATTTCACCATCGACTACAAGGACGTGGCGGCGTTCTCGATCCTCGTGGTGGTGCTGATCTTCATGCCGCAGGGCATCCTCGGCAAACCGGAAGTCGAGAAGGTGTGACGCCATGAATCGTGACGCCACCGCCTCCGCCCCCGCGATCGACTGGGTCGGCGCCCTCAAGGACGCCTTCTTCACGACGATCGTCCTCACCGCCATCCTCGGGCCGTTCATCGGCCTGCTGACGGTGCAGAACATGGAGCACAAGCTCGTCCTCGAGACGCGCTGGCCGCTCCTCGCTTCCCTCGTCGCCGTCGTCGTCGGCGGTCGCCTGCTGCTCAAACTCTTCGTCTGGAACCGGCCGACCAAGACCAAGAAGGCGCCTTTCGCTCTACCGCCCGAGGTCGAGCGCGTCGCCGCGCCGTTCTTCATCGGCCTGCTCTTCGTCTTTCCCGTGGTGATCCTCTCGACGCTCGGCGCCGGTGGCTCGATCAAGTGGATCGACAACTTCGGCATCCAGATCCTGATCTACATCATGCTGGGATGGGGTCTGAACGTCGTCGTCGGCCTCGCCGGCCTGCTCGACCTCGGCTACGTCGCCTTCTACGCGGTCGGCGCCTATTCCTACGCGCTGCTCGCCAAGACCTTCGGCCTGTCGTTCTGGATGCTGCTGCCGATCGCCGGTGTCCTCGCCGCCACCTGGGGCGTCATACTCGGCTTCCCCGTCCTGCGTCTCAGAGGCGACTATCTCGCCATCGTGACGCTGGCCTTCGGCGAGATCATCCGTCTCATCCTGGTCAACTGGGTCGACTTCTCCAACGGCTACGCCGGCATCTCGGGCATCCCGCGGCCGACCCTCTTCGGCATCCCGTTCACCGCCGCGGACAACGGCTTCGCGGCGACGTTCGGCCTGGAGTTCTCGCCGATCCACCGAACGATGTTCCTCTACTACGTCATTCTGGCGCTGGCCCTGATCACCGCCTTCGTGACGTTGCGCCTGCGCCGTCTGCCGATCGGCCGCGCCTGGGAGGCGTTGCGCGAGGACGAGATCGCCTGCCGCTCGCTCGGCATCAACACCACCAACACCAAGCTCACGGCCTTCGCCACCGGCGCGATGTTCGGCGGCTTCGCCGGCTCGTTCTTCGCCGCCCGTCAGGGCTTCATCTCGCCGGAGAGCTTCACCTTCATGGAATCGGCCAACATCCTGGCCATCGTCGTGCTCGGCGGCATGGGCTCGCTGTGGGGCGTGGTCATCGCCGCGGTGGCACTGGTCGGCGGCTTCGAACTGATGCGCGAGATGGACTTCCTCAAACTGATCTTCGGGTCCGACTTCGACCCGACCCAGTACCGTACCCTGCTCTTCGGCTTCGCCATGGTCGCCATCATGCTGTGGAAGCCGCGTGGTCTGATCTCCACGCGCGAACCCACCGCCTTCCTCAAGGAGCGCAAGTCGGTGTCCGGTTCTCTCGTCAAGGAGGGCCACGGCTGATGAACCGCTGGGAGAGCCAACCGCTGCTCGAGGTCGAGCATCTCACCATGCGCTTCGGCGGTCTGGTGGCGATCAACGACCTGTCCTTCACCGTCGGCGAGGGCGACATCACCGCCCTCATCGGTCCCAACGGTGCCGGCAAGACCACCGTCTTCAACTGCATCACCGGCTTCTACAAGCCGACCGAAGGCCGGATCGCCCTGCGCCACGGCGCCCAGTCGATCTGGAAGGAACTGCCCGCCGCCACCGCCTCGCCCGGCCAACACTGGACGAAGGGCGACTCGTCGCTGTGGCTGCTCGAGCGCATGCCCGACTTCAAGGTCTCGGCCCACGCCAAGGTGGCCCGTACCTTCCAGAACATCCGCCTGTTCCAGGGCATGACCGTTCTCGAGAACCTCTTGGTGGCGCAGCACAATCCGCTGATGCTCGCCTCCGGCATGTCGATCTTCGGTATCCTCGGCCTGCCGGTCTACCGCCACGCCGAGAAGAAATCGATCGCCAAGGCGGAGCATTGGCTGGAGCAGATCGGTCTCACCGATCGCGCCGACGATCCTGCCGGCGACCTGCCCTACGGCGCCCAGCGTCGGCTCGAGATCGCTCGCGCCATGTGCACCGAGCCGCACCTGCTGTGCCTCGACGAGCCCGCCGCCGGCCTCAATCCGCGTGAGAGCGCCGAGCTGAACGCCCTGCTGCGCGCCATCCGCGACAAGGAAGGATGCTCCGTGCTCCTCATCGAACACGACATGTCGGTGGTGATGGAGATCTCCGACCACGTCGTGGTGCTCGACTACGGCACCAAGATCTCCGACGGCTCGCCGGCCGACGTGAAGAACGATCCCAAGGTGATCGCGGCCTATCTCGGCGTCGGCGACGACGAGGTCGAGGCGAGCGAAGCGGAGGTGGCGTCGTGAGCGAACCGCTTCTGTCCATCCGCGGCGTCGAGACCTATTACGGCAACATCATCGCCCTGAAGGGCGTCGACATGGACGTCCACGAGGGTGAGATCGTCACCCTGATCGGCGCCAACGGCGCCGGCAAGTCGACGCTGATGATGACCATCTTCGGCAATCCGCGCGCCCGCGCCGGCTCGATCGTCTATTCCGGGACCGACATCACCCAGCTGCCGACCCACGAGATCGCGCGGATGCGCATCGCCCAGTCGCCCGAGGGTCGACGCATCTTCCCGCGCATGACCGTGCTCGAGAACCTGCAGATGGGCGCTTCGATCGACGACTTCGCCCATTTCGACGAGGACCTGAAGCGCGTCTTCGGCCTCTTCCCGCGCCTCGAAGAACGCATCGATCAGCGCGGCGGCACCCTTTCGGGCGGCGAACAGCAGATGCTCGCCATCGCCCGCGCGCTGATGTCGCGACCGAAGATGCTGCTCCTCGACGAACCGTCGCTCGGTCTCGCGCCGCTGGTCGTCAAGGGCATCTTCGACGCCATCCGCGAACTCAACCGCGAGGGCATGACGGTGTTCCTGGTCGAACAGAACGCCTTCCATGCCCTCAAGCTCGCCCACCGCGGCTACGTGATGGTCAACGGCGTCATCACCATGTCCGGCACCGGCAAGGAACTTCTCGAGAGCCCCGAGGTCCGCGCGGCCTATCTCGAGGGCGGCCATCACTGATCGGGAACGGGTCACATGCTGGAAGGCATTCTCTACGAGGAATCCTCGATCTGGACCTTCCTGCTCGTCACCTTCGTGATGGGCGGGTGGGGTGCCTGGATGACCGGTCGCGCCATGGCCTCGACCTGGCAGCGCTATCCCGTTCTGGTCGGCTATCTGGCCCTGCTGGCGGCAGCGGTGCGCTTCATCCATTTCGCCCTGTTCGACGGCACCCTGCTGTCGCTGCAGTTCTATCTGGTCGATCTGGTGGTGGTGCAGATCATCGGCGCCATCGGCTACCGGATGATGCGCGTCGATCAGATGACCGCGAAATACCGTTGGCTCTATCTGCCCAACGGCCCGATGTTCTGGAAGGACCGCGCCTGACGCCGGATCATTCCGGCTGCGACCTTCGCCGCCTCGGAACGAACCTCGGTTCGGGACCCGACCGGCCGACGGCGCCGACCTTTTCGGGAGGGACGCCACAGTCGAGTTCATTCGCACCCGCGAAGTCGTCGGCTTCGCGGACTGGGGTGTCGTTCCGTCTCTGAAAGTCCCTCCGAAGCGCCTTTCGCGAATTCGCTCCGGCGATGAACGACGTTGTCACGCATCAATTCTTGCCGCACTGCACAAAGCAACGGCAAGCACCGCCGAACTCGGTCACCATCTTCTTCCGACGCGTGCTTTTTGCGCAAGAAAGGGGATGACAACAGCTCGGAAGCGGGAGAGAGTACGCCCATCGGAGCCGGACCATCCCCTCCCGAGGGAGGCGCACGGGACGGCTCCAACCGACGGCTCGACCGATCCGGGTCGGGATCGCCGGCCCCTCCCCTCCCCGGGGAGGGATGAAACCGGATACGACCTCCGACGAAACCGCGCGGGTGCGAACTTCGGCGGAAGGGACGTTGAACTGACGTTCTCGAAAGAACGATGGAGAGGAGTAGTCCCATGCAGAAGATGTGGTTGTCCGGCCTGGTTCTGGCCGCTGGTCTGGCTTGGTCCGGCGTTGCCAATGCCGACGTCAAGTTGGCCATCGCCGGCCCGATCACCGGCCCGAACGCCGCCTTCGGCGCTCAGCTCAAGAACGGCACCGAGCAGGCGGTCGAAGACATCAACGCCGCCGGCGGCATCCTCGGCCAGAAGATCGTCACCACCATCGGCGACGACGTCTCGGATCCGAAGCAGGGCGTCTCGATCGCCAACAAGTTCGTCGGTGACGGCGTCAAGCTGGTGGTCGGCCACTTCAACTCGGGCGTCACCATGCCGGCCTCCGAGGTCTACGCCGAGAACGGCCTCCTCGTGATCACCCCGTCGGCGACCAACCCGAAGATCACCGAGCGTGGTCTGTGGAACGTCTTCCGCACCTGCGGCCGTGACGACCAGCAGGGCAAGCTGTGGTCCGACTACGCGGTCAAGAACCTCAAGGGCAAGAAGATCGCCATCGTCCACGACAAGACCACCTACGGTCAGGGTCTGGCCGATGCCGCCAAGGGCTTCATGAAGACCGCCGGCATCAAGGAAGTCCTCTACGAAGGCATCAACGCCGGCGAGAAGGATTATTCGGCCCTCGTCTCGAAGATCAAGGCTTCGGGCGCCGACGTCATCATGTGGGGCGGCCTGCACACCGAAGGCGGCCTGATCATCCGCCAGATGCGCGATCAGGGCCTCAAGACCCAGATGCTCTCGGGCGACGGCATCACCTCGGCCGAATTCGCCACCATCGGCGGCGACGGCGTGGTCGGCACCCTCATGTCCTTCGGCCCCGATCCGCTGAAGAACGCCGCCGCCAAGGACGTGGTCGCCAAGTTCCGCGCCAAGAACTACGAGCCGGAGGCCTACACCCTCTACTCCTACGCCGCGGTCCAGATCATGAAGCAGGCGGCCGAGAAGGCCAACTCGCTCGACCCGAAGAAGATGGCCGAAGCCATGCATTCGGGCATGACCTTCAAGACCGTGCTCGGCGACATCGCCTACGACAAGAAGGGCGACCGCAAGGACGTCGACTACGTCATGTACACCTGGAAGAAGATGCCGGACGGCAAGATCTCCTACGTTCAGGACTGATCCGGATCCGAGGCGGCCTTCGCCGCCCGGCCTCGGCCTTCGAACGAACCGCCGCGTGGGAAGCCACGCGGCGGTTTCGCCTTCTGGAGGCGCGCGCCGCGCGGCGTGCTAGTCTCACCCCCGATAGTTCGAGCGGGGAGAATCGCGTGCGTCGCGCAGGTCCGACCAATTCCATCCTCGACGTCGCCGGTCTCACCGTCGGCCATGCCCACGATCGCCGGCTCGGCTCCGGCGTCTCGGTGGTGATCGCCGATCGGCCGTCGATCGCCGCTGTGCACGTCATGGGCGGCGCACCCGGCACCCGCGACACCGACCTGCTGGCACCGGAAGAGACGGTCGACCGGATCGACGCCCTGGTGCTCTCCGGCGGCTCCGCCTTCGGCCTCGATGCCGCGAGCGGCGTCCAGGCCTGGCTCAGGGCCCGCGGCCGCGGTTTCGCCGTCGGCGACGTCCGCGTGCCGATCGTTCCGGCGGCGATCCTCTTCGATCTCATGAACGGCGGCGACAAGAACTGGGGCCGCTTCCCACCCTACCGCGACCTCGGCTGGGCCGCGGCGGAGGACGCCGACGACAGCCCCTTCCCGCTCGGCACCATCGGCGCCGGTTACGGCTGCACCACCGCCGATCTGATCGGCGGCCTCGGCTCGGCCTCACAGATCGCTCCCTCCGGCCATACCGTCGCGGCGCTGGTCGCCGTCAACGCCGTCGGCTCGGCGGTGATCGGCGACACCGGTCGCTTCTGGGCCGCGCCCCACGAAATCGACGACGAATTCGGCGGCCTCGGCCTGCCCGCGCGTTGGCCCCACGACGCCACCGACCCGAAGCTCAAAGGAGCCGCGTCGACGACCGGAACCGCCACCACCATCGCGGTGATCGCCACCGACGCGACGCTCACCAAGGCCCAGGCCAAGCGCCTCGCCATCCAGGCCCACGACGGCTTCGCCCGCGCGCTCTGGCCCGCCCACACGCCGCTCGACGGCGACCTCGTCTTCGCCCTTTCGACCGAAGAACGGCCGCTCGACGAGCCGCTCGCCGACATGGTCGGCCTCGGCATCACCGCGGCGGAGGTGATGGCGCGCGCCATCGCCCGCGGCGTCCACGCCGCCCGCCCCAAGCCCTACGACGAGCTCCCCACCTGGGAGGACCTGTGGGACGACGACGGGCCGGTCACCCGGCTCGTGCTGTGATCATTCGGCGGCCCGCGCGACGGCCGTCTCGGGCGCCTCGAGCTTCGCCAGGATCCCGTCCCGCGTCGCCCGCGCCCGCGCCATGCCGGCCTCCTTGACCGGGCCGTAGCCTTTGGCGTCGCGCGGCCAGGAGGCTAGGTCGAGCAGCAGGTCGAGCCGCGCCCCGGCGCCGGCGCGCTCGAGGTCCACCGCCATCCGCTCGAGGTCGCCGCGATAGGCGTCGCGCATCGCCCGTTCCGCCTTGCGCTCGGCGGTGTGGCCGAACGGGTCGGCCCAGGTGCCGCGCAAGCGCTTCAGCCCCGCCAGGACCCGCATCGCCGGCAGGATCCACGGACCCCAGCTCGTCTTCTTCGGCCGCCCCGTCGCCGGATCGAGCGGCGACAGGAGCGGTGGCGCCATGACCAGGCGGATCTTCTGCGCCCCTTCGAAGGTCTCGGCGAGCCGCGCCGCGAAGGCCGGATCGGACTGGTGGCGCGCCACATCGTACTCGTCCTTGATCGCGGTGACGCGGAACAGCATCTCCATCGCCGCCCGCGCCAGCCCTTCCGATCCCGGCAGCGCCTTCGCTTCCGCCGCGCGCAGCCGTTCCACCCGAGCCCGGAAGTCGTCGGCGAGCCGGCGGTCCTGATAGGCTTCGAGATCGGCGGCGAGGAAGTCGAGCCGTTCGACGAAGGACTGCGCCGCCGGATCGACGCTCGGGTGGGGTTCGAGGAGCGCCTTCACCCGCTCCGGCGCACCGATCAGGGCACGGCCGAGCGCCAGCGCCGCGAGATTGGCCTCCACCGCCGCGCCGTTGAGGCGCACCGCCGTCTCGAGCGCCCGATAGGAGATCGGCAACACACCCGACTGCGCCGCCGCGCCGATCAGGATCATGTTGACGTAGAGCGCATCGCCGAAGAGCCGCTCGGCGAGGTCGCCGGCGTCGTAGCCGTGGAACCGCGCCGCCACCTCCTCGAGCGTCTGAGCGAGCCGGCCGGCCTGGAAGGTCTGGGTCTGGCGCAGCACGAACTCTGCCGTCGGCGCCACGCGCACGTTGGCGAAGACCGCGGTACGCTTCGGCGAGGCCGCCGCCAACTGCTCGGCTCCCGCCGCCACCAGCATGTCGGCGGCGATCAGCACGTCGAGCGACGCGGTCGGCACCCGCGGCCCTTCGATCGGATGGGTGAAGCGGGCGACGCGGACGTGGCTGGTCACCGGACCACCCTTCTGGGCGAGGCCGGTCATGTCGAGCGTCGCCGTATCGAGCCCGTCGACATGCGCCGCCATGGCCAGCACCGCCGCCGCCGTGGTCACGCCCATGCCGCCGATGCCGGCGATGACGAGATTGTGGACGCGGTCGAGCCGGGCGGTGACCGGCGCCGGCAGATCGCCGGCCAGTTCAACCGGATCGAGCCGCGTGCCGGAGCGCTTCAGCTTGCCGCCGATCACCTCGACGAAGGACGGGCAGAAACCGGTCTCGCAGGAGAAGTCCTTGTTGCAGTTGCCCTGGTTGATCCGCCGCTTGCGCCCGAAGGCGGTCTCCGCCGGCTCCACCGCGACGCAGTTCGACTGTTTCGAACAGTCGCCGCAATCCTCGCACACCCGCTCGTTGATGAAGAGCCGCTTGGCCGGATCGGGGAAGGTCCCCTTCTTGCGCCGCCGCCGCTTCTCCGCCGCGCAGACCTGATCGTAGATCAGCACGGTGCAGCCCGGCACCTTGGCGAGTTCTTCCTCGACCAGCAGCAGCTCGGCCCGCGGCCGCACCTCGACGAAGGGCGCGAAGCCCCGGCGCGAGCCGTATTTGGTCGGGTCGTCGGCGACGACGACGATCTTCGCCACGCCCTCCGCCTCGAGCTGGCGAGTGAGCTGCGGCACGGTCAGTTGACCGTCGACGTGTTGGCCGCCGGTCATGGCGACCGCGTCGTTGAACAGGATCTTGTAGGTGATCGGCACCTTGGCGGCGATCGCCTGACGGATCGCCATCAGGCCGGAGTGGAAATAGGTGCCGTCGCCGAGATTGGCGAACATGTGCCCGGTCCTGGAGAACGGCGCCTGACCGACCCACGGCACGCCCTCGCCGCCCATGGCGGTGAGCCCCTCGGTGGTGCGCTCGGCGAGTTCGGTCATGGCGTGGCAACCGATGCCCGGCATCGACCGCGCCCCCTCGGGAGTCCTGGTCGAGGTGTTGTGCGGGCAGCCCGAGCAGAAATAGGGCGAGCGCCGCGCATCGGCCGCATGGCCGACCGCCCACATGGTCTGCTGGACGAGCCCGTCGGCCGCCGCCCGGGCGCCCTCGTCGTCGGAGAGGCCCGGCACCACCGCCATCAGCGCCGGCACGATGTCGGATGCCGACAGTTCCTTGATGGCGGAGAGGAAGGGCTCGCCCTCCGGCGTCGACTTGCCCCAGATGCGCGGCCGCTGATGGTCGGGCCAGTGATAGGCGAGTTCCTTGATCTGCGGCTCCATCAGCGCCCGCTTGTGCTCGACGACGACGAGCTTCTCGAGCCCGCGGGCGAAGGTGCCGAGACCGACCGGCTCCAGCGGCCAGCTCATGCCGACCTTGTAGATGGCGATGCCGAGCCGCGCCGCCTGGCTCTCGTCGATGCCGATCAGCGCCAGCGCCTGGCGCAGATCGCGATAGGCCTTGCCGGTGGCGACGAAGCCGATGCGCGGCCGCTTCGAGCCGAAGGTCGGACGATCGATGCGATTGGCGCGGGCGTGGGCGATCGCCGCCGGCAGGCGGATCTCGCGCACCGAACGCTCGTTGTCGAGGCGAGCCTTCAGCGTCATCGGCCGATCGACGGCGTCGCGCATCCGCGGATCGAACTCGGCACGCGGCATACGGAAGACGTGGCGATCGAGGCCGACGTCGACGATCCCCGACGAATCCATCGTGTCGGCGACCGCGATCATCGACACCCACAGACCCGAGTAGCGCGACAACTCGAGGCCGTAGAGGCCGAAGTCGACGACATCCTGCAGGTCGGCGGGATTGAGGACCGGGATCTCGCAGTCGACGAACTGGAATTCGGACTGGCAGGCGACGGTCGAGGATTTCGCCAGATGGTCGTCACCGGCCACCGCCAAGACGCCGCCGTGGCGCGACGTGCCCGACTGGTTGGCGTGTTTGAACACGTCGGTGGAGCGATCGACGCCCGGCGCCTTGCCGTACCAGATGCCGAAGACGCCGTCCTGGGTCGCGTCCGCCCCGCCGACCTTCTGCGAGCCCCAGACGGCGGTGGCCGCCAGTTCCTCGTTGACGCCGGGGGTGAAGACGATGCCGTGGGCGTCGAGATCGCGCTTGGCGGCGATCAGCTGCTGGTCGTAGCCGGCGAGCGGCGAGCCGCGATAGCCGGAGATGAAGCCGCGGGTGTCGAGCCCCGCCTGGCGATCGAGCCGCACTCGATCGAGGGGCAGCCGCACCAGCGCCTGGATGCCGGTGATGTAGACTCGTCCGTGATCGAGGACGTATTTGTCGGCGAGCGAGACGGGTCTGACGGCACCGTTCATCGGCCTTCCTCCTTGACGCGGTTTCCACCCGATCGCCCGGTCCCGGCATCTTCCGCGCCGTGTCTGCAACAGGAGCGATCCGCCTCGCCTTCACCCCCGGAAGGGCTCGTCGAGGCCGACTTTGTATCGATCAGAATACACCTTTGCGCCGATCAATTCCGTGCTACGTTGCCCGCCCGATCGCCCATCGGCGTCGGATTTTTCCAGGTGATGCGGGATGCCGGAAAAGATTCTCCTCGACGCCCACGATGTTCGCATCCTCCGGGTGCTCCAGCGCGACGCTTCTCTGGCCATCGCCGACATCGCCAAGGAAGCCGGCATGAGCCAGACGCCGTGCTGGCGCCGCATCAAGCGGATGAAGGACGCCGGCGTCATCAAGCAGATCGCCGCCCTGGTCGATCGCGAGGCGGTCGGTCTCGAATTCGTCGTCTACACCTTCGTCAAGCTCGGCGTGCCCTCGCTCGACAACATGACCGAATTCGACCGCAAGGTCGCCACCTGGCCGGAGGTCATCACCTGCGAGCGGGTGACCGGCGCCGTCGACTATCTGATCAAGGTCGTCGCCGAGGACATGAAGGCCTACGACACCTTCCTGCGCATGAAGCTGCTCGACAACAACCTCGTCACCGACGTCCAGTCGCACATCGTCGTCGCCACGGTGAAGGACACCCCGAGCCTGCCGCTCCGCGAGAATTGAGGTCGGCGCGAGGGAAGGGTGCAATGAGCGAAGCGAATTGCACCGGCCGACTCCGCGTGGGACGCCCGAAGCGATCCGCGAAGGACGCCGGTGCAATTCGCTCGCGCTCTTTGCACTCTACGGATCGCGGTTCAGTCGCGACCGTTCGGCTCGCCACCACCGAGGTGATGCACGGGATCGTGGGGGTTCGCCACGTTCGATCGCCACAGGCGCGGGTTCGGTCGCACCGGGCCGCCGAGCCGACCGGTGGCGTCCGCGTCCGGGCCACGGCCGTCGCCCGGAAAGCGTCGCGTTTCGCGAGAGCCTCGGAGGTTCACGAGGCCGATCACCACCAGCACGCCGCCGACCAGATACGCCGGCCACGCCGCACGCACGCCGGTGACGAGCCCCTCGCCCACGGCGTAGGTGAGGCCGCAGACGGCTGCACCGAGCGCGATCAGGAGAAGGCCGACCCGACGATCGCTCATCATCCCTCCGTCCGCTGCATGAAGCGGCCTCAGCGTTGCCGGTTGTTGTCCGAGATCGAGCCGGCGCGTTCGCCCTCGCCCTCCGACTTCGGTTTGTCGCCGAACTTCAGCCAGCCGAGGAAGAGCATGATCAGGCCCATGGCGACGATCGGCGTGTTGCCGTCGAGGCCGATGCCGTAGCCGAGGTAGTTGATCGCACCCATGGCCAGCATGGCCAGCCCGATCACGATCATCAACCCGCCGAGCAGTTTCGCACCCATCACCGTCTCCCGAAACGTTCCGCCCGGAAGGGCGTGAGGTCCACCAGCGGCTTTTCACCCGAGATCGCCTCGGCGATCAAGCGTCCCGAGATCGGCCCGTGGGTGAAGCCGAGGTGCGCATGGCCGAAATCGAGCCACATGTCCGGCACGCCCGGCGCCGGTCCGATGATCGGCAACCCGTCCGGCAGCGTCGGCCGCTTGCCGAGCCAGGGCTCGGGATCGACCTCGGCGCCGAGCGGAAACAGCGCCCGCGCCACTGGTTTCAGCCGTTCCAGCTGCACCGGCGTCGGCGGCGCGTCGCGTTCGGCGAACTCGATGCCGGTCGTCAGCCGGATGCCCTTGAGCATCGGCGTGATGACGTAGCCCTTCTCGATGTCGACGATCGGCCGCGACAACCCGGCCTCGCCCTTCGGCGCGAAATGCATGTGGTAGCCGCGCTTCGCCGCCAGGGGAAAACGCAGATCGAAGCGGTCGAGCAGGTCGTTCGACCACGGCCCCAGCGCCACCACCACGTGGGTGGCGGCGAGGTCGCCGTCTTCGGTCGAGACCACCCAGCCTTCGCCGCCACGTCTGAGCGACCGCGCATCGCCGCGCGCCACGACACCGCCGCGCGCCATGAAGAGATCGGCGTAGGCCTTGGTCACCCCCTCCGGCCAACTGACCGACTGGGTCTCCGGCCAGAACACCGCGCCCACTCCGGTCGGCGTCAGGTCCGGTTCCAGCTCCTTCAGTTCGGCCATCGTGAGATGGCGGTATTCGATGCCGTATTGATCTGCGAAGTCGTGCAGGCTCGCGGCATCCGCCAGCCCCTTGTGGCTGCGATAGAGCCGCACCCAGCCGGTCTCGCGGAAGAAGGCCTCGGCCCCCGCCTCCTTCGCCAGCGCCCGATGTTCGGGGATCGAATGACGCGACAGCGCTTCGACGGCGGCCGCGAACCGGACGATGCCGGCGGTGTCGGTCGCCTGTCGGAGCTGCCACAGCCAAGGCAGGATCTTCGGCAGGAAGGAGAGATGGTAGTGCGCCTCGGTCGAGAGATTGAGGCCGTAGCGGATCAGCGCCCCGATCTCGCGCGGGAAACCGACCGGGACGAGACCCTCGCGCTCGACGACACCGGCGTTGCCGTAGCTCGTCTCCTCGCCGACGCCGCGGCGATCGAGCATCACCACCCGCTTGCCCTTCGTCTGGAGATGCAGCGCGGCCGAAGTGCCGACCATGCCGGCGCCGAGGACGATCACGTCGGTGGAAATCAATCCTGCCTCCCGCAGAGGTGCCCGAGCGGTCGGTCGGGCGTGCACGACGAGGGGCGTCGCGCGAGTGGGCGGATCGTGCCCGCCCACCTCGGCGGAAGCAAGGCGACCGACGCGGCGCCGCCATGCGACCTTCGGCCCCCGCCACGGCCGGCGAGTTGAGCCGGACGCCCGTTCCTGCTACTCCGGCGCCGAGATTTTCCGCCGAAACCCCGCCCGAAGCCCCGAGGTGCCCCATGATCCCGCGCTATTCGCGCCCCGAGATGACCGCCATCTGGGAGCCGCAGTCCCGCTTCCGCATCTGGTTCGAGATCGAGGCGCACGCCACCGATGCGCTGGCCGAGCTCGGCGTCGTGCCGAAGTCGGACGCCGAGGAGATCTGGAAGAAGGCGAAGAACGCCACCTTCGACGTCGCCCGCATCGACGAGATCGAGGCGGTGACCAAGCACGACGTCATCGCCTTCCTCACCCACCTCGCCGAGATCGTCGGCCCCTCGGCCCGCTTCGTCCACCAGGGCATGACCTCGTCGGACGTGCTCGATACCTGCCTGTCGGTGCAGTTGAAGCGCGCGAGCGACCTGCTCGTCGCCGGCGTCGACCGGGTGCTGGCCGCGCTGAAGACCCGCGCCTACGAGCACAAGCACACCCCGACCATCGGCCGCTCGCACGGCATCCATGCCGAGCCGGTGACCTTCGGCCTGAAGCTCGCGGAAGCCTACGCCGAGTTCACCCGCAACCGCGCCCGGCTGGTGGCGGCGCGTGACGAGATCGCCACATGTGCGATCTCGGGCGCCGTCGGCACCTTCGCCAACATCGATCCGCGCGTCGAGGCGCATGTCGCGAAAGAGATGGGCCTGACCATCGAGCCGGTCTCGACCCAGGTCATCCCGCGCGATCGCCATGCCATGTTCTTCGCCGTCCTCGGCGTCGTCGCCTCGTCGATCGAGCGCGTGGCGATCGAGATCCGCCACCTGCAGCGCACCGAGGTCCTGGAAGCGGAGGAGTATTTCTCCCCCGGCCAGAAGGGCTCCTCGGCGATGCCGCACAAGCGCAACCCCGTCTTGACCGAGAACCTGACGGGCCTCGCCCGCATGGTCCGCGCCTATGCCCTGCCGGCGATGGAGAACGTGGCGCTGTGGCACGAGCGCGACATCTCCCACTCCTCGGTCGAGCGCATGATCGGCCCCGATGCCACCGTCACCCTCGACTTCGCGCTGAACCGCCTCGCCGGCGTGATCGAGAAGCTGGTGGTCTACCCCGAGCGCATGGCCGGCAACATGGACCGCCTCGGCGGCCTCGTGCACTCCCAGCGCATTCTGCTGGCGCTCACCCAGGCCGGCGTGTCGCGTGAGGACGCCTATCGCCTCGTCCAGCGCAACGCCATGAAGGTGTGGGACAGCTACCAGAAGACCGGTGCCGCCACCGTCGACTTCCTCGCCGAGTTGTTGGCCGATGAGGACGTCCGCAGGGCGTTGTCCGAGGAGGAGATCCGCGAGAAGTTCGACCTCGGCTATCACCTCAAGCACGTCGACACGATCTTCGCCCGAGTGTTCGGGGAGAACCGGAGCGGTCGGCGAGCGATCGGCATTTGACGCGCGCGCAGTGGCTCGTTCGGAAGTTGCGCGATGGTTCGAGACGGACGCCTCCGGCGTCCTCCTCACCATGAGGCGCTTGTTTTGGTTGGATGATCCAACAACGCCTCATGGTGAGGAGGTGTTCCGGAGGAACACCGTCTCGAACCATCGCGTACCATGCGCCGACATCCCCCTCGCCTGCCCGCGCGGTCGGCGCTACCCTCGCCCTTCGCTCTCACCTGCGAGGCCCACCCATGCCCTTTTCGCTCGCCGACATCGACATCCTGCTCGTCCCCGGCCGCGGCAATTCCGATGCGTTCCACTGGATGTCGGCCTGGGCCGCGGCGATCCCCAATTCGTCGCGCGTGCTCCAGACCGAATGGGAGAAGCCGCAGCCCGGCGACTGGATCGGCCGTCTCGACGCCGCGATCCGGACGACCCCGCGCCGCTGCGTCGTCATCGGCCACTCGCTCGCCGTCGCCACCATCGTCAAATGGGCCGACGCGGCGTCCTCCGCCGACCTCGCCAAGGTCGCCGGCGCGCTGCTCGTCTCGCCGACCAACGTCGAGGATCCCGATCCGTCCTTCGACACGGTGCGCCCCTTCGCGCCGATGCCGATGCGCCCCCTGCCCTTCCCGGCGATGGTGCTGGCCTCGCGCGACGATCCGCGCGTCACGTTCGCTCGCGCCATCGAATGCGCCACCGCCTGGGGCGCCGAACTGGTCGACGTCGGCGAACTCGGCCATATCGGCAATCTGCAGCGCCTCGGCATCTGGCCCGAGGGTCTGATCCACCTCGGTCGTCTGCTCGACCGCATCGGATGAGGCGCGTCGTCCGCGCGGGAGATCGCCGGTCGTGGATGGCGGTGGGATGAGGCGACCTCAATCCGTCGACGTGTGATCGGCGCGCGAGCTCTCCACCGCCTCCGGGGCCGGGAACTTGACCGAGGTGTAGCGCAGCACCAGCACCGAGATCGCCATGATCAGCGTGCCACCGGCCATGATCAGGATCCCCATGTCCGGCTTCGGTTCATGGTTGATGTAACCGATCAGATGGCGCGTCAGCGCGGTGATGCCGACATAGACGAGGAAGCGCACCGGCATTCGGTTGGTCTTGAAATAGATCCCGACCATCGAGCCGATCTCGAGATAGATGAAGAGCAGCAGCAGATCCTCGATCGAGGCGTGCCCCTTGGCGATCATCCCGGTGAAGGCATGTATCGCCGCCCACACCGTCGCCCCGCCGATGGCGAACAGACCGATGAAATGAAACGTCTCGGTGAGGAGATCGCCGACCGGATCGGCCATCCGCCGCATCCGATGGTTCACCGTTCTGATGCCCTCGAGGTCCATCGCCATCCCCTCCCCCACCGGAGACACGGCCCGCCGGTCCGCCGCGCGGCGCCGGAAGGCTCGCTCCTTTCCTACGACCGGGAGACCCAGGAATTCCAGATGACGGATCGACGCGAGTCGCCCCCATACCGAGCCGACGATGTGTCGACCTTTTCGAAACATCGTCGGCGAAGGCGAGCCCGAACGGGCGTCGCCCGGCCGGGCCGTGACACTCGTGAAATTCGGACCAACCGAATTTCACGAGCCCGGTATCAGTCGCTCGTCCGCCCCGGTGAGCCGCCGGCGGAGGTCGCGGTCTTCTCCATCTCGTCGAGCATCGCCGCGATGCCGGCCGCCACGTACATCTGGTCCCAGCCGACGGTGACGAAGGAGAAGCCCTTGGCACGGAAGGCAGCGGCCCGTTCCGCCGGGCCGCCGAAGATCCCGGCGATCTTGCCCGCGGCGCGCGCCGTCGCGACGATGCGGTCGAGCGCGGCGTTCAGGATCGGATCGCGCGTGTCGGCGCGGTCGCCGTCGGTGAGCGCGATACAGAGGTCGTTGGGGCCGACGAAGACGCCGTCGATGCCGTCGACCGCCAGGATCTCCTCGACCGCCTCGACCGCCTCGCGCGTCTCGATCATCGCCAGCGCCAGGGTGCGATCGTTGGCCTCTCTCAGATAGGTCGGTGGCTCGACGCCGCCGAGCACCGACATCGCCCGCCCCGCTCCCCAGGAGCGGCGTCCGCGCGGCGGATACTTCACCTGTTCGGCGAAGGCCCGCGCCTGTTCGGCGGTGTCGATCATCGGTGCGATCACCCCGACGGCGCCGACGTCGAGCGACCGGGCAGCGAGCACGAAATCACCCACCGAAACCCGCACCAACGCCGGCTTGCCCGCCGCCGCGATCGCGGTGACGCAGGAGACGATCGAAGCGACGTCGTGCAGCCCGTGCTGCACGTCGAGGACGATCGGCGAGACCGGGCTCGCCGCCACCGCTTCGGCGAAATGGACCTCCGGCAGGCTGAACCAGCCGCCGACGAAGGCCTCCCCGGCCCTGAGCCGTTCGGCGAAGGAGAGCGCGGGATGGGATGCGGCGGTGTCGGTCATCGGTGCGCCTCGTCGCGGAAGGGCCTCTCCGCGTCGTGCCACGAGACGGGGCGACTGGCAATTCCGTTTCGTCGGCTCGCGTTCCGCCCCCACTCATGGGGAGAAACCGGCGAACCGTCCCCACCGGAAGAACCGGCCCGATCACGGCGAGAACCGTTCGGGGAACCTCGCCCATGACCCTTCATCGAGCCGACACCTACCGCCTCCGCTTCGACCGATATCTGCGGCAGGGAACGTCGATCGAACTTCCGCTGGAACGTAAGGACGATCTCTCCCCCGAGCGCTACGTCTGGCGCAGCCGCCGCGACGAGAAGGTGCGGCCGGCACATCGCGCCAACGATGGCCGCATCTTCTCCTGGTCCACGCCGCCGGAGACCGGCCACCCGGGAATGGAACCCGACTGTCGTTGCGTGGCGGTTCCCCACCGGGAGGGCGAAACAGAGTTCGCCGAACACACCTTCACCTCCGGCCTCGCATCGTCTTACGGACGTTGGGAGGACAGCGATTTCGTCTGGCACCTCTTCACCGGCGGCGGACGAACGGTCACCCTCGAGGAGATCGGCCACCTCCGCGAAATCGCCGAGTACCATGCCTATTCATCCGGCGGAGACGGCGCCTTCCGGCGGCTTTCGGATCAGATCGCCGACGCGGCTCGGGATTCGACACCCGGAAGCGTGCATCACGACTTCGGCAAAGCCAACGACTTCGGCGACGTGGCGTTCTCCCATGGGAACTCGACCGTCGCCGGGGCCTTCGATGGAACGGCCGAAAGACGAGGAAACATGATCTCGATAGCGGGCGAAACGAATTTCAACTTCTACGACGTATTCACCGGCCCGGTCGACCTGCGTGACTTCGCGGCATGATTGAGTTCGAACCCATTGAAATGGGAGTATTTTCTTCGACTTGCTTACACGATTGCCAGGATCAAGATCCTACCATCAGAAATACCAACTCCAGACAAAATTGAAGACGCCACGAAAATACTGAAAATTCTGACAGTTATAGGCGGAACGCTGTACGAGATGGTCGGACATTGGACAGCTTCGTTCCGCGCAGATATCTTCGCCGACCGAGCGATCATCTCGTATTTCGATCCGAATCGAAGGTGAAATTTGCCCCACCTCGACGAGCCCTCGCCCGCCCCTCTCAGCCGTCTACAACAGGTTCTCTGGGTCGTCGCGGCGGTGATCGTCGTCTACCCTCTCCTGGTGCTCTATGCGCGGTTCGATAAGGAATACGCTCTTCCGAACGGTACCGTGCTCGTCCGTGCCCTCGACTGGAAGAAAGGGACCCGCATCGACCTGCGCCGATGGACCTACGGCGAGCCACTGATCCGTGACATCGAGTTCCTCTGCTTCGACGACGAGGCCATGCGCGTGATCACCTTTTCGAGCGGCAACTACATCTGGCTGGGCGGAAACGAGCCGATCGTTCGAGGGAGAGACCCCGATTATTCCGACGTCGTGCGCAAGAGCGGCCTCTTGCGGGATGACGGAAGATGCGTCGGTTACTTCGCCACCAATATCGGCGGCGACCTGCTGTTGGACGACCCCTTCTACGATTGGCGCTATACGAAGCCGGGCGCGCCTTGGTGCCCGCCCGGCCACCCCTGCCGGGCGCGACCGTCGGCGCCGGCACCCGAACGACCGTCGGCGACGACGCCCGAACGACCGGCGAAGTGATCGCGATGCCGCCATCCTCGTCGAAGTCGCCGAGGCGAAAACTCGGAGCATCGACGTCGGACCGATCGTGGGTGGCACGAGGGACCGAAACGCATGAAAAAGCGCGCGGACCCGATCGGATCCGCGCGCCGAAATCGTCTCGCTCGACCGAGCCCGCGGGCTCGGATCAGCCCTGGGTCTTGATCTGCTCGATCGCCGTGGCCATCAGCTCTTCCATGGCGCGGCGAATCTGGTGGTCGGACTGGCCGACGTTCGCAGCGTCGAAATCCTTGCGGATCTTGCGGAAGACGTCCTCGTCGCCGGCCTCTTCGAAATCGGCCGCGACCACTTCCTTGGCGTAGTCCGCCGCCTTGTCGCCGGAAAGCCCGAGCTTTTCCGCCGCCCACAGGCCGAGCAGCTTGTTGCGGCGGGCCGAAGCCTTGAACTGCAGCTCTTCGTCGTGGGCGAACTTCTTCTCGAAGGCCTCTTCGCGCTTGTCGAACGTGGTCATGTCCCGAAATCTCCTGGAAAACCGCGAAGGCATCGCGTATAGGGGGGCCCTTGTCGAGGCACTGATAGCGCCCGACGACCCGCAAATCAACGGGACCTTCGACGACCCGGCGTCGCACCGTCCCGTCTCCTCGTGTCCCCGCCGCAGCGTAGCGCCGCATGGCCGCTCACATTGTGAAGGCGGGTCGCATCGGATAATGTGGGCTCGTCGGCGCGCGGGACGTGGGGAGATTCCCCGCACCCGCGCGTCGTCCTTCGGTGGAGGCCGGCGGCGAAAGCCGGTTTCCGTGGGAGGTCGTCCGCGCGCCTCGTCGTCGTCGCGCCCCGGTCGAACCGGACGCGGCAACCGGCCCGCACCCGGACGGGCCGCTCTCGGAGGCCTCCGGCCGAATGGATTTCCTCTTCAGACCACGGTACGTACCCATGAATCGTCGGCGCCGCATCTACGAAGGCAAGGCCAAGATCCTCTACGAGGGTCCCGAACCGGGAACGCTCATCCAGCACTTCAAGGATGACGCGACCGCGTTCAACGCCAAGAAGCACGCCGTCATCGACGGCAAGGGCGTGCTCAACAACCGCATCTCCGAGTTCGTCTTCAACCAGCTCAACGCGCTGGGTGTGCCGACTCACTTCATCAAGCGCCTCAACATGCGCGAGCAGTTGATCCGCGAGGTCGAGATCATCCCGCTCGAGGTGGTGGTGCGCAACGTCGCCGCCGGGTCCCTCTCGACCCGTCTCGGCATCCCCGAGGGGACCCAGCTGCCGCGCTCGATCATCGAGTTCTACTACAAGAACGACGAGCTCAACGACCCGATGGTGTCGGAGGAGCACATCACGGCGTTCGGCTGGGCGAGCCCGCAGGACATCGACGACATCATGGCGCTCGCCATCCGCGTCAACGACTTCCTCTCCGGCCTGTTCCTCGGCGTCGGCATCCGTCTGGTCGACTTCAAGATCGAGTTCGGCCGGCTGTGGGAAGGCGACATGATGCGCATCGTGCTCGCCGACGAGATCTCGCCCGACAGCTGCCGCCTGTGGGACCAGTCGACCGGCGACAAGCTCGACAAGGACCGCTTCCGTCGCGACCTCGGCGGCATGCTCGAGGCCTACCAGGAAGTCGCCCGCCGCCTCGGCATCCTCAACGACAACGTCACCCCCGCCGCCGGCTCCGGCCCGACGCTGGTGGAGTGAGGCGCGATCCGCGCGATCGGTCGGATGAAACGAAAAGGCCGGCGCCGCGAGGCGCCGGCCTTTCTCGTCGCGAAATCGAATCGACGACGAGATCGCTCACCCCGCCAGCCACTTCGCCACGTCTTCCGCCTTCGGCAAGCCGCCGGCATGGACGACCTTGCCGTCGACGACGATGCCCGGCGTCGCCGCGATGCCGAAACCGGCGATCGCCGCGTAGTCGGTGACCTTCTCCAGCGCGATCTCGAGCCCGAGCTTCGCCGCTTCCGTCTTCACCAGCTCGGCCGTCGCCTCGCAACGTTTGCAGCCCGGCCCCAACACTTTGACGGTCTTCATCGGAAGTCTCCCGGTCTTCGCTCTTCTCAACCGAAGAGCGCGTTGAAGAGGTAGCCCACCGCCAGGATGCCGAGACCGACGACACCGACGAAGACGGCGATCAGACGGTCGGTCAGCACCTTGCGCAGGATCAGGAGTTCGGGCGCGGAGAGCGCGATGACGCTCATCATGAAGGCGAGCACGGTGCCGAGCGCCGCGCCCTTGGCGATCAGCGCCTCGACCACCGGCACGATTCCCGCGGCGTTGGAATACATCGGGATGCCGACCACCACCGCCGCCGGGACCGACCACCACGCCCCGCGCCCCATGATCGAGGCGAGCAGGTCCGCCGGCACCCAGCCGTGGATGAACGCCCCGACGGCGATGCCGGCGAGGATCCATGCCCATACCTTGCCGACGATATCCTTCACCGCGTCGACGCCGGCCCTGAGCCGATCGACCACGTCGAGGTCTTCGGGCGGCAGATCGACCGCCCCGGCACGCACCGCCTTGACCCAGTCCTGCAGCCAGCCTTCGAGATGGAAGCGGCCGATGACGAAGCCGGCGACGATCGCCACGCCGAGGCCGAAGGCGAGATAGGTCGCCGCCACCTTCCAGCCGAGCAGGGCGAAGAGCAGGCCGAGCGCCACCTCGTTGACCATCGGCGCGGCGATCAGGAAGGAGAAGGTGACGCCGAGCGGCACCCCGGCCGAGACGAAGCCGATGAACAGCGGCACCGCCGAGCACGAGCAGAACGGCGTGACGATGCCGAGTGAGGCCGCGGCGACGTTGCCGACCCCTTCGGCACGGCCGGCGAGCAGCGCCCGCGTCCGCTCCGCCGAGAAGAAGCTGCGCACCACGCCCATGACGAAGACCACCAGGGTGAGCAACATCAACACCTTGGGCGTGTCGTAGAGGAAGAAGGCGACCGCCTCGGCCGCGTGGCTGCCGGGGGCGAGCGGCAACGCCGCCGTCGCCCGGTCGGCGAGCAGCTTCAACTGGCCATAGACGAGCCACCACAGAACGAGTGCGGCGAGCGTGCCGCCGATCCACAGGGCCCGCGACGAGGTCGGGGATTTCGGCGCGGGCCCTGCCCCACAGGATGTCACCCGACAGTCGCTCATGCCGCCGCCTCCTGCCCCGCCGTGTCGCCGGCATGCGCCAGCGCCGCATCGACCAACGCCGCGACCTCCGGCGCCAGCCGGACCGAACGGGTGTAGCGCACCCACTGGCGATCCCGCCGCCCGGTCACCAAGCCGGCCGCTTCGAGCACGCTCATGTGCCGCGACATCCGCGACTGGGTCGCCCCGAGCCGCTCCATGAGTTCGCAGACGCAGTGCTCGCGCCCGTCCCACAGGAGCCGGAGCGCCCCGAGACGGGTCGGTTCGGCGAGGGCCGAGAGGAGATCGACGGTTCGCTTCATCACCCTGCCCCTTGGCGCTTCGAAGACCGGCTCGGCGAACCCGGCGTGCGAATGGCTACATCGGTACCCGGGTACCAGCTACCGGCCGACGACCCGTCCCGCGAGTGCACCCGTTCGGATCGGCATTGATCAATATGCGCTCATGCGCATGAGCGATCAAGCGCATTTTGCTCCACGAGATCGGGGTTGGAAACGATGTCGACGACCCACGGGGTGCCGGACATTTCCTGGCCACGCCCCAGCTATCGGGACCGCATATTCGAAAAGGCCGTCGCGTCGATTCTCATGCGCGACCCTTCGAGATGGGTCTGCGCCCCCCGCGGGATGGAAAGTGTCGAACGACGCGAGCCGACCGAAGCCACCGGTACGGCTGTTCCGCTCTCTCCTCTCGGTTCGCCATCGCCGGGCCCGGCCCGGCGATCCAAGGGCCCATCTCCGAGCGGAGAGCCCGCCGGGTCGCCGGGTCGAGCCCGGCGATGACGGCTTGCAGTGGCTTTCCTCCATCGACGATGCCCACCGCTGCGGACACGAACGTATTCGACGTCGGGAGGCCACCCGTCCCGGAGCCTCCATCACGAGGCCCCGGCGTTTCATCGGCGAGCACCGGGCCCCCATGGTGAGGTGGCGCGCGTCGCGCGCCGTCTCGACCCATCGCACCCCACATTCGCCCGACTCGAAACGAAACCGGCCGGCGTCTCGCGACGCCGGCCGGCCGAAATCCAGGATCCGTGGACCACGTGGCCTCAGCGATAGAGGTCCTTGCGCGTCCACGGCAGGCCGGAGAAGCCCGAGCGGCGCCTCGAGGCGAGCGTCTGGTAGACCAGGATCGGGCCACGCTGGAAGCCGAGGGTCGTCATGGCGAAATAGGCGAGCCACAGCCGCGTCTTGGCCGCACCGACTTCCGCCTCCGCCCTGTCGCGGTTGGCGGCCAGCCGCTCGCTCCAGCACCGCGTCGTGCGCGAGAAGTGCTCGCGCCAGTTCTCGACGTCGTGGACCTCGAAGCCGAGACGCTCCAGGTTGGTCACCGTGAGGCCGATGTGGTCGAGTTCGCCGCCGGGGAAGATGCAGGTGGTGATGAACTTCATGTAGGCGGTCTGCTTGCGGAACTTCGAGAGGTCGCGCGTCGCCCGCCGCACCGACGCCTGGTGCAGGTAGAGCCCGCGCGGCTTCAGGAGCTTGTGCATCTGCAAGAAGTGGCGGTCGTGGTTGTCGAGGCCGACGTGCTCGAACATCTCGATCTGGGCGATCTTGTCGTAGACCTCCTCGCCCTCGATCTCGCGATAGTCCTTGAGCTCGAGCTTCACCTTGTCGGCGATGCCGAGGCGGGCGAGCTTGGCGGTGACGAAGTCGAACTGCTTCTGCGACAGGGTGACACCGTGGGCGGTGACGCCGTAGTTGCGGACCGCGTGGCAGATCAGACCGCCCCAGCCGCAGCCGATGTCGAGCAGATGGTCGCCCGGCTTCAGCCTGAGACGCCGACAGATCATGTCGAGCTTGAAGATCTGCGCATCCTCGAGCGTCGTCTCGTCGTCCTGGAAATAGGCCGACGAATAGACCATCTCGGGATCGAGGAAGAGCCCGAAGAACTCGTTCGACACGTCGTAGTGGAACTGGATCAGTTCCTTGTCGTTGCGACCGGATTCGGGCTTCTTCGCGACGTCGGCGGTATAGGCGTTACCGGCATCGATGGCGGCGACATCGCGGCGGGAGAAGACGAAGGGCAGCAGATTCTTGATCAGCCACCACTTGGACAGACCGCGCGCCGTCTTCAGCACCTTCATGTGGTCCCAACGCTCGATCGCCTCGAGCGGCGTGCCGCCGACGATGTCGAAGTCGCCCGCGGCGTAGAGCATGTAGACGGTCATCAGCTTCGGGCTGAGCAGCATGCGGCGGATGACGTCCGGATGAGCGATGCGGATACGGATGTCGTCGCGCGCCGACCTGCCGAGCGGCACCACTTCACCGTTCCACAATTCGAGCGACAGATCGGCGTCGACCTTCTCCGCCACATGGGCCGCGATACGCTTCGCCGCCTCGATCCGTGTGTCACCCGCCATGCTCGAAATCCCTCTCGCGGCCGCACCGCGCCATGCTTTCGATGAACCGCCCGGTTCTACAAGACGCGAGAAGGGCTGCCAACCTTCGATCCGGCGTGGTCGGCCGATCTCCTCGCCGAGTGTTCGGCTTGCCCCTCCTCGCGTCGCATGCTACGCGCGGGCTCGATCGAAGAAACGTCGGCGGACGGCGAGTCCGGACCGGCCTTTTCGGCGTTTCCGAGCCCGTGCCACCAGCCGAGGACGACCCCCATGAAAGCCCGCGTCACCGTCACCCTCAAGAACGGCGTTCTCGACCCCCAGGGCAAGGCGATCCAGGGGGCGCTGAAGAGCCTCGGCTTCGCCGGCGTCGACGACGTCCGCCAGGGCAAGCTGATCGAGCTCGAGCTGGCCACCTCCGACCGCGCCGCGGCCGAGGCCGAGGTCACCGCCATGTGCGAGAAGCTGCTCGCCAACACCGTCATCGAGAACTACCGGATCGAACTGGTCTGAGCCGCGCCGAGCCGCCGGCTCCGGGCGTCGCGACGCGCCTCTCGCGCCCGCGCCCGTCGCTCGAGACCTTCGGCCGCGGCCCGCTCCGCCCGGCCCCGTGACAGGATGAAGCCCATGAAGTCCGCCGTTCTCGTCTTCCCCGGCATCAATCGCGAACGCGACATGGCCCGCGCCTTCGAAGTGGTGACGGGCGTGAAGCCGGTCATGGTCTGGCACACCGAGACCGAACTGCCCGACGGCGTCGACGTCGTCGCCGTGCCCGGCGGCTTCTCCTACGGCGACTACCTGCGCTGCGGCGCCATCGCCGCCCGCTCGCCGATCATCGACGCGGTGAAGCGCCACGCCGACCGCGGCGGCTACGTGCTCGGCGTCTGCAACGGCTTCCAGATCGTCACCGAGATCGGCCTGCTGCCGGGCGCTCTGATGCGCAACGCCTCGCTGAAGTTCGTCTGCAAGGAGGTCCATCTGCGCGTCGACGACCCGACGACCGCCTTCACCTCCGCCTACACCGCCGGTCAGGTCATCCGCTGCCCGATCGCCCACGGCGAAGGCAACTACTACGCCGATCCCGAGACGCTCGCCCGTCTCGAGGGTGAGGGCCGCGTGGTCTTCCGCTACTGCGACGAACTCGGCCGCACCACCGAAGCCGCCGACCCGAACGGCTCGCTCAACCACATCGCCGGCATCGTCAACGAGCGCGGCAACGTGCTCGGCATGATGCCGCACCCGGAGAACCTGATCGAAGCACTGCAGGGCGGCACCGACGGCCGCGGCCTGTTCGAGAGCCTCGCCAAGGTGGCGTGAGCGATCCGCCGATCCCCGTTTCGCGCGTCTTTCCGCGCCAGCCTCACGAGGCGGACCCATGATCCCGAACGAAGTGAAGATCACCCCGGAACTCGTCGCCGAACACGGCCTCAAGCCGGACGAGTACCAGCGCATCCTCGATCTGATCGGCCGCGAGCCGACGCTGACCGAGCTCGGCATCTTCTCGGCCATGTGGAACGAGCACTGTTCCTACAAGTCGTCGAAGAAGTGGCTGAGGAAGCTCCCCACCAAGGGCGAGCGCGTCCTCATCGGCCCCGGCGAGAACGCCGGCGTCGTCGACATCGGCGACAATCAGGCCGTCGTCTTCAAGATGGAGAGCCACAATCACCCCTCCTACATCGAGCCCTATCAGGGCGCGACGACGGGTGTCGGCGGAATCCTGCGCGACGTCTTCACCATGGGCGCCCGGCCGATCGCGGCGATGAACGCCCTGCGCTTCGGTGAACCGGCCCATCCCAAAACCCACCACATCGTCTCCGGCGTCGTCGCCGGCGTCGGCGGCTACGGCAACTCCTTCGGCGTGCCCACGGTCGGCGGCGAGGTGAACTTCCACAAGCGTTACAACGGCAACTGTCTGGTCAACGCCTTCGCCGCGGGCCTCCTCGACGCCGACGAGATCTTCCTGTCGGAGGCCAAGGGCGTCGGCATGCCGGTGGTCTATCTCGGCTCGAAGACCGGCCGCGACGGCATCCACGGCGCCTCGATGGCCTCCGCCGAATTCGACGACAACTCGGCCGAGAAGCGCCCGACCGTCCAGGTCGGCGACCCCTTCTCGGAGAAGCTGCTGCTCGAGGCCTCGCTCGAACTGATGGCCTCCGGCGCCGTCATCGCCATCCAGGACATGGGCGCCGCGGGTCTGACCTGCTCGGCGGTCGAAATGGGCGCCAAGGGCAATCTCGGCCTCGAGCTGAACCTCGACGCGGTGCCGTGCCGCGAGCCGGGCATGACGGCTTATGAGATGATGCTGTCGGAGAGCCAGGAGCGCATGCTCATGGTGCTGCATCCGCATCTCGAGGAGAAGGCCGAAGCGATCTTCCGTAAGTGGGGCCTCGACTTCGCCATCGTCGGCTACACGACCGACACGTTGCGCTTCGTCGTCAAGCACCACGGCGACGTCATGGCCGACCTGCCGATCAAGGACCTCGGCGATCAGGCCCCCGAATACGATCGCCCCTGGGTCGAGCCGAAGAAACTCCCCGTCCTCGATCCGGCGGCGACCCGGGCCCCCGACGACTACGGCAAGGCGTTGCTCGACCTCCTCGGCAGCCCCAACCTCTCCTCGCGCCGCTGGGTGTGGGAGCAGTACGATCACCTGATCCAGGGCAACACCGTGCAGCGCCCCGGCGGCGACGCCGCGGTCGTCCGCGTCGAGCGCCCGAACGGCGGCAAGGCCAAGGGCCTCGGCTTCACCTGCGACGTCACGCCCCGCTACGTCGAGGCCGATCCTTTCGAGGGCGGCAAGCAGGCGATCGCCGAGAGCTGGCGCAATCTCTCCGCCGTCGGCGCCTTACCCGTCGCAGTGACCGACAACCTCAACTTCGGCAATCCCGAGCGACCCGAGATCATGGGCCAGTTCGTCAAGGCGCTGGAGGGTCTCGGCGAGGCCTGTCGGGCGCTCGACATGCCGATCGTCTCCGGCAACGTCTCGCTCTACAACGAGACCAACGGCGTCGCCATTCTGCCGACCCCGGCGATCGGCGCCGTCGGCTTGATGGACGACGTGACGAAGACCGTCGGCGTCGCCTTCGCCCACGACGAAGATGTCGTCGTGCTGATCGGCGAGACCACCGGCTGGATGGGTCAGTCCTCCTATCTCTCCGAACTCTTCGGCCTGGAAGAGGGCGCGCCGCCGCCGGTCGACCTCGCGGTCGAGAAGAAGAACGGCGATTTCGTCCGCGAGGCCGTCATCGCCGGCCGCGTCACCGCCGCCCACGATCTCTCCGACGGCGGCCTCCTGGTGGCGTTGGCCGAGATGGCCATGGCCGGCAAGAAAGGCGCCCGCATCCTCCTGCCGGAGATCGACATCGCCCTCCACGCCTTCCTCTTCGGCGAGGATCAGGCGCGCTACGTCGTCACCGCTTCCCCGGCCGAGGCGTCGAAGCTGATCGTCGACGCCGCCATGGCCGGCGTCCCGGCCACCGCCATCGGCGCGGTCGGGGGTGACGCCCTCGTGATCGGCGAGCACTTGAACGTCGCCGTCACCGACCTAATTGATCGGCACGAATCTTGGTTCCCCGGTTACATGAGCGGCGTCTGAGCCGCTCGAACCGGACATCGACGCCTCCCGGTGTCGGCATCGCGACGATCGCGTCGACATCGGGACAACGAAGGGGAGACGACGACGCATGGCGATGACCGCCGACGCAATCGAGAAGCTGATCAAGGACGCCTTTCCGCAGGCTTCCGTGCGGATCACCGACCTCGCCGGCGACGGCGACCATTGGGCCGCGGAGGTGGTGACGCCGGAGTTCGCCGGCAAGTCGCGCGTCCAGCAGCACCAGATGGTCAACGCCGCGCTGAAGGAGGCCCTCGCCGGCCCCCTGCACGCCCTGTCGCTGACCACCCGCGCTCCGGCGTGATCCCCCGTTCGAATTCCGAGTCCATCGCGGGCCCTCGTCCCGCCGCATGAAAGGAAACACGCCGATGTCCGACATCCAGACCGCCATCGACGCCGAAGTGAAGGCCAACGACGTCCTGCTCTTCATGAAGGGCACCCCGAAGATGCCGATGTGCGGCTTCTCCGGCCAGGTCGTGCAGATCCTCAGCCACCTCGGCGTGCCCTTCAAGGGCGTCAACATCCTCGAGTCCGACGAGCTGCGTCAGGGCGTCAAGGACTACTCCAACTGGCCGACCTTCCCGCAGCTCTACGTCAAGGGCGAGTTCGTCGGTGGCGCCGACATCACCCGCGAGATGTTCCAGGCCGGCGAGCTGCAGGCCATGCTCAAGGACAAGGGCCTGATCGGCTGAGGCGGCGACAAGAGCGCAACGAGAATTGTCGGAACGCGCATTCGCTCTCGAAGGTGTAAGAAGCAGATCGTGCCGACGGTAGCTATTCGATGCCGTCGCCACCTATTTACGGGCGCCTTCGGGCGCCCTTTTCTTTTGGAGATTCCCATGCTGCAGACCGCCGTATTCGTCGATGCCGGATATCTTCACGCGCAGGGATCGGTAGCAGCGGTCGGTAACAAGCGGAAACGTCACGAAATCAATCTGAATTTGCCGGGAGTGCTCGATGCCCTGAGTAGCCTGGCGAAACAGGCAGCCCCCGATGCCCGTCTGTTGCGCATCTATTGGTATGATGGCCTCACTCGAGGAGGACGATTGAATGCCGAACAATCGACGCTATCGGTCAGTCGCGACGTGAAACTCCGCTTGGGCATGGTCAACAGCCACGGGGAACAGAAGGGCGTCGACAGCCTCATCGTAACCGATCTGATCGACTTGGCGCGCAACCGAGCCATCACCGATGCCGTGATCCTGTCGGGTGACGAAGATATATGAGTGGGGGTACAGGTCGCCCAGACCTTCGGCGTGCGCATTCACCTACTCGGAATTGAACCGGCACGCGGTTCACAGTCACCTGACCTGATTCAGGAAGCCGACACCACGACCGAATGGACCAAGGCCATCGTATCGACTTGGCTTTCTGTATCAGGGTCGGAATCGGTGCCGATCGCGACGCCCTCGAAGCAAACAGAAACGACGGTAGCGCTTCCTCCCGCCTCCCCGACCAGCATTACGGAACAGATCTTCGACGAGGTGATTGCCAACCTAACCGGTGAAAAACTGTCCGAAATCTGCAAATACATCGACGACAATTTCGATTCCATTCCCGCCGAATATGACCGCCCCATGCTCGGAAAGTTGAAGGCTCGACTCGGAAGAAACCTTTCCTCGGCAGAGCGCGCAAAATACCGCGAGGAGGTGATCACCCTCATAAGGGCGAAAGTCGGAGAAACGATCAGCTGAGTATTCTCAATGGTTGTGGGGATCGTGCCCGCAGCCACACCCCGGGCCGTGGCTGTGGAGGCCGCCCTCCTCGGCCGCCGTCTCGCCGCGGCAATGGGCGCACAGACCCCTCACCTCGATCGTCCGCGCCGAAACGGCGAAGCCCGATTCCGTCGCGCGCGAGGCGATCAGGGCGTCGATCCCCTCCCCCGACCATTCCTCGACCTTGTGGCAGGCGGTGCACACCGCGAAGACCGTGCCCTTGGCGTGGTCCTGTCCGCAGCAGGCGAAATAGGCGCCGAGCCCTTCCAGCCGATGGATGTGCCCCGCCTTCACCAGCCGCTCGAGCGCGCGATAGACCACCGGCGGCGACTGCACCCCCTGCGGCCGCAACAGATCGAGCACCTGATAGGCGCTCATCGGCGTCGTCGCCTCGCGCAGCACCTCGAGCACCGCGTCGTCGGTTCGGGATCCGGGTCTCGCCATGGCTTCGCTGCTCCTCGTCGGCGGCGAGACTAGCCCATTTCACGCCGGCGGGCACACCCGGACCCGCGCCGCAGTTGCCCGTATCTCCGCCACCCGCCGTCGTCGCGACCGACGCGTTCACCACCCCGACTCTCCCGGCTTGGTTTCGCAGCCCCCATGGCCTATCTGTCGAAGAGGCTGCGATCGCCGACTCTTCGGCGATTCACGGCCGGTGAGGATCGACCGGACCGCACCCTGTGCGCCCGCCGGCCGGAACGAAGGGAACCGAGTGGTGGGCGCTGGGAACAACGGGGGAGTCGAGATGCGTCCGACCGGCACCCCGGCGGCGGTTCCGGTGTCCTTCACCCTGCGCGACCACGCTCGCCATCTCGCGCTCGGCGCCAAATTCGTCGCGATTTCGGCGACGCTCGAGACGATGCACCTGACGCGCGCCCATCGCCTCGCGCCCGACAGCTTGCGCGGACGCGGAGTGATCTTCACCCTCCATCATGTCCGCCCCTTCGATCCCGGCTCGTTCCACGCCTCCGCCCATCTCGAGATCACGCCGGAATTCCTCGACGCGCTGATCCGCCACGTCGTCGGGCTCGGCTACGAGCCGGTGCCCCTCGCCGACGTGCCGGCGCGCCTCGCCGCGCCCGAGGGCGGCCCCCGCTTCGCCGCCTTCACCCTCGACGACGGCTACCGCGACAACCTCGTCCACGCCCGCCCGGTGTTCGAACGCCACGGCGTGCCTTTCACCGTCTTCGCCACCTCGGGCTTCCTCACCCGCGAACGGACGGTGTGGTGGCTGACGCTGGAGAAGGTCGTCGCCACCGTCGACGATCTCTTCTGGGACACCGGTGACCGCCGGCTGCACTTCGCCTGCGCCCGCCCCCGCACCAAGGCGATGACCTTCCGCCGCGTCGTCGACTGGATGAACTCGGTCGACGAGGACTGGGCGATCTCCACCCTCGACCGCATCGCCGGCGAGCACGGCATTTCCGCCGCCGCCATCCTCGACCAGGAGGTGATGAACGCCGCCGAGCTGCGCCAACTCGCGGCCTCGTCGATGGCCACCATCGGCGCCCACACCTGGAGCCACGTCAACCTCAGGCGCGTCTCCCACGACCGCCTCGTCGAGGACATCGAGCGCGGCGTCGACGAGGTCGCCGCCATCCTCGGCCACCGGCCGACCGTCTTCGCCTACCCCTACGGCTCCCACGCCAGCGCCGGCATCCGCGAATACGCCGCCGCCCGCGGCTTCGACCTCGCCGTCACCACCGAACCGGGCACGTTGCGCACGAGCGACCTCGACCACCTCACCGCGCTGCCGCGCATCTCGATCAACGGCCACTACCAGCGCACCGCCTGGGTCGAGGTGCTGATGTCGGGTCTCCCCTTCGAGCTGATGCCGCATCACCAGCAACTCGACTGATACCGAGCTGACGAAGTTTCGGCCTTTTCGAAACACGGGCGGCGAAGGCGAGCCCGAACGGGCGTCGGCCGGCCGGGCCGTGACGCTCATGACAGTCGGATGAGTCCGAATGTCATGAGCCCGGTACGAGCCATCCTCGACGATGGTCCCGAACGATCATCGTCGTGCCATTTTTCTCGGCGACGGTCCGTACCGTGGTCGCTCCGCTCCACCGAAAATTCTTCTTCGATCCTTTCGCGATTCGATCGAATTTTCGTGTCGGGCACCGACGATTCATGCTGAAATGCCGATGTTTCGATGACTTGTGCCGACGAATTCGGCTCGAGTGATCGAAGATTCGTGAAATTCGGTGATGTGAATACGTAGGATCGTCGATGCTATGGACAAAAGTCGTAGGCTGCATGATCATGTTCATCGTAGTGACATCCATTCCGCGTAGGAGCGCACCAGATGAACGGCAGGCGGGGAGAAGGTCGGTGTGACGACCGCCACCCCGCATGAGGACACCATCGAGCCGGGCCGAGGACGGGACCCCGAGGCCCACAGAGGAGGACCCACCATGACACTGGACATCCGTGGCGCCGCCACCGAAGCCCTGGATCGGCGGGACTGGACCGACCCCCGCGTCGAACCGAGCCTCGCCGAGATCCTCTCCGACCCGATGATGGAACTCCTGTTCCGTCGCGACCATCTCCGCCGCGACAACGTCGAACACTTCCTGCGTGACCACGCCTCGCGGCTGGCGGAGAAATCGCTCTGACCTCTCCCCGCGCGGCGGCCTTGCGGTCGCGGCGCGGGTCGACGACCGACCGATGGAACGGTCCGAGACACGATATTTTCGAAGAGACCCTCTGATACCGGGCTGATGATTTTCGGACTCGTCCGAAATTCATCAGCGTTACGGCCTGACCGGCCGACGCCCGTTCGGGCTTGCCATCGCCCATGAAGTTCTGAACAGGTCAGAACTTCATGGGCTCGGCATGATGAGACCTGTGCGCGGATAGCCCTCGACGACCGTCTACTGACGTGATTCAC